>NZ_JBFULZ010000004.1:0-46832 GCF_054049635.1 Cellulomonas sp. P5_C6
GCCTGAGCGCCGACTTTGGGGCGCGCCGCCGCAACGTGCGCGCCGACGGTGTCAACGAGAGGTGTTTCTCATGTCGGTTCGTCGCGTCGCCCTCCTGACCGCAGGTGGCTTCGCCCCGTGCCTGTCGTCCGCCGTCGGCGGGCTCATCGAGCGGTACACGGAGATCGCTCCCGACATCGAGATCATCGCGTACGAGCACGGTTACTACGGGCTGCTGCGCGGCGACAAGATCGTCATCGACGACGAGACGCGCGCGAAGGCCGGCATCCTGCACAAGTTCGGCGGGTCTCCCATCGGCAACTCGCGGGTCAAGCTCACCAACGCGGCCGACTGCGTGAAGCGCGGGCTGGTCAAGGAGGGCGAGGACCCGCTGCAGGTGGCCGCCGAGCGCCTCAAGGCGGACGGCGTTGACGTGCTGCACACCATCGGTGGCGACGACACGAACACCACCGCGGCCGACCTCGCCGCCTACCTCCACGAGAACGGCTACGAGCTCACGGTGGTGGGCCTGCCCAAGACCATCGACAACGACGTGGTGCCCATCAAGCAGTCGCTCGGAGCGTGGACCGCGGCCGAGGAGGCCGCCGGCTTCGCCGCGAACATCATCGGCGAGCACCGCTCGGGCCCGCGCATGCTCATCGTGCACGAGGTCATGGGGCGGCACTGCGGGTGGCTCACCGCCGCCACCGCGGCCGACTACCGCAAGTGGCTCGACACGCAGGAGTGGGTGCCCGGCATCGGCCTCACGCGCGAGCGCTGGGACATCCACGCCGTCTTCCTGCCCGAGCTGGCGCTGGACATCGACGCCGAGGCCGCGCGCCTCAAGACGATCATGGACGAGCAGGGCAACGTCAACATCTTCCTGTCCGAGGGCGCGGGCATGCACGAGATCGTCGACCAGCTCGAGTCGTCCGGCACGGAGGTGCTGCGCGACGCGTTCGGGCACGTGCGCCTGGACACGATCAACCCGGGCCAGTGGTTCGCCAAGCAGTTCGCCGAGAAGCTGGGCGCCGAGAAGGTCATGGTGCAGAAGTCCGGCTACTACTCGCGCGCCGCGGCGGCGAACGCCGAGGACCTGCGACTCATCAAGTCGATGACCGACCTGGCCGTCGAGTGCGCGCTGCGCGGGGAGTCGGGCGTCATCGGGCACGACGAGGAGCAGGGCGACGTGCTGCGTGCCATCGAGTTCCCGCGCATCGCCGGTGGCAAGGCGTTCGACGTGTCGCAGCCCTGGTTCGGTGCGCTCCTGGCGGACATCGGTCAGCCCCTCGTCCCGGCCAGCCACTCATGAGCGTCGAGCCGGACCCCCAGGTCGTCGCGGGGCTCGACGCCTGGCGCTCGATGTCGGCCGTGCAGCAGCCGCACTGGCCGGACGCGACCGCCCTCGACGCCGTCACGACGCGCCTGTCCACGCTGCCGCCGCTGGTGTTCGCCGGCGAGGCCGACCACCTGCGCGCCCAGCTCGCCGCGGCGGGCCGGGGCGAGGCGTTCCTGCTCCAGGGCGGCGACTGCGCCGAGACCTTCGGCGAGGCCACGGCCGACAACATCCGCAACAAGATCAAGACGATCCTGCAGATGGCCGTCGTGCTCACGTACGGCGCCAGCCTGCCGGTCATCAAGATGGGCCGCATGGCCGGGCAGTACGCCAAGCCGCGCAGCTCCGACTCCGAGACGCGCGACGGGGTCACCCTGCCGGCGTTCCGTGGCGACATCATCAACGGCTACGAGTTCACGCCCGAGGCCCGCACGCCGGACCCGCAGCGCCTGCTCGAGGCGTACCACACGTCCGCGTCGACGCTGAACCTCATCCGGGCGTTCACCACGGGTGGCTTCGCGTCGCTGCTGCGCGTGCACGAGTGGAACCGCGGCTTCATGGCGAACCCGGCGTACTCCCGGTACGAGGAGATCGCGGCCGAGATCGACCGCGCCATCCGGTTCATGGCCGCGTGCGGCGCCGACTTCGACGCGCTGCGCTCGGTCGACTTCTTCTCCAGCCACGAGGGCCTGCTGCTCGACTACGAGCGCCCGCTGACCCGCATCGACTCGCGGACCGGGCTGCCGTACGACTGCTCGAGCCACTTCGTGTGGATCGGGGAGCGGACCCGGCAGCTCGACGGGGCGCACGTGGACTACTTCTCGCGCGTGCAGAACCCGCTGGGCATCAAGCTCGGTCCGACGACCACCGGCGACGACGCGCTCGCGCTCATCGACAAGCTGAACCCGCAGGGCGAGGCCGGTCGCATCACCTTCATCACGCGCATGGGCGCCGGCAAGGTCCGGGACCTGCTGCCCGCGCTCGTCGAGAAGGTCACCGCGGACGGTCGACCCGTCACCTGGGTGTGCGACCCGATGCACGGCAACGGGATCACGTCCGCGTCCGGCTACAAGACGCGTCGGTTCTCCGACGTGATGGACGAGGTGGCGGGCTTCTTCGAGGTGCACCGCGGCCTCGGCACCGTCCCCGGCGGCCTGCACATCGAGCTCACCGGCGACGACGTCACCGAGGTGCTCGGCGGCACGGAGGAGATCGACGACGAGGGCCTGGCCCGCCGCTACGAGACCCTCGTGGACCCGCGCCTGAACCACCAGCAGTCGCTCGAGATGGCGTTCCAGGTGGTCGAGCTGCTCCGCGCGAGCTGACGCACCTGCGACGACGCCCCGGCCGCCCCGAGCTGCCGGGGCGTCGTCGTCACCAGATGGTGACGGTGACGGTGCTGCCCTTGGGCGCCTGCGAGCCCGCGGCGGTGTCCTGGAACCGGACGCGGTCGAGGATGCCGCCCAGGTACTTCTGCGCCTTGTAGACCAGGCCGGCGGCCTCGATCGCCTGCTTGGCGCCCGCCCCGTTCTTCCCGACGACGTCGGGCACCGTCACCAGCTCGGGACCCTTGCTCACCGTCACCGCGATGACGTCGCCGCGGTGCCCGGCGGTGTTGGCGGCCGGGTTCTGGTCGATGATCAGGCCCTTGCCGACGGTGTCGCTGAACGCCTCGGTCGGCGCGAGCGTGAGGGCGTCGGGCGCGAGCTGGTTCGTGGCGTCCTCGACGGAGGCGCCGACCACGGAGGTGATGGTGACCGGCGCGCGTCCGCTGGAGACCGTCAGCGTGATCTTGTCCCCGCGCAGCGCCTGCGCCCCCGGGTCCGCCGGGGCTCCGCTCGGCAGCGTGGCGCTGATGACCTTCCCGTTCTCCACCGTGTCGCTGGTGGCCGGGTCCGTGTAGACGGGCTCCAGGGCGGCGGCCCGCAGCGTGGCGTCGGCGGCGGCCTGCATCTGCCCGACCACCCCGTCGGGGACCTGCACGTAGTCCGGCCCCTTCGAGATGGTGAACGTGACCGTGCCGTCCTTGCGGATCCGCTCGCCCTGTCCGGGGTCGGCCACGAAGACGAGGCCGGCCTGGGCCGTGGGATCGAAGTCGGAGGTGGCCTTCGCGCCCAGCCCGGCGCGCGTCAGGATCTCGGTCGCGTGCGCCTCGTCCTGGCCGATGATCGTCGGCACGGTCGTGTAGGCGCCCGGACCCTGCTGGAGGTACCACCAGGCGCCGCCGCCGATCAGAGCGGCCAGGAGCGCGAGCAGGACGATCCAGCGGGCGCGGTGATGCCGGACCGGCGGGGGCGCGTCGTGGGGGCCCGTGCGCAGCACCTCGGCGCTGACGCCGAGGCCGATGGGCAGCGCGACCGTGGTGCCGCGGCCGTCGCCCGTCTCGATCAGCGTGGTCTCGTCCTGGTCCGGGTCGGACCGCTCGTCGATGTCGGGCTTGGCCAGCTCGTCGACGGGCTCGTCGCCGTCCGAGGCCTCCGTGTCGAGATCCGTCTCGGCCGGGTCGGTGGCGGTGGGCAGCACGATGGAGGGCTCGACGKMCGCGTGSCGGGCGAGGGTCTCSTCGTCGAGSGYGGCKCGGGTGCGGCGCAGSAGSGCCAGCGCGGCAGCGGCGTCGACCGGGCGGTCGTCGGGGTCGCGCGCGGCGAGCGCGCGCACSGCGTCGTCGATCTCGATGGGCAGCCAGTCGGCCTGCTCCGACGGCGCCGGTACGTCGTTGTTGACGTGCTGGAACGCCACCTGGATCGGCGTCTCGCCGGTGAAGGGCTGGCGCCCCGTGAGCATCTCGAACAGGAGGATGCCGCACGCGTACACGTCGGTCCGGGCATCGCTGACGCCGCGGACGACCAGCTCGGGAGCCAGGTACGCGACCGTGCCGAGCACCGTGCCGGTGGTGGTCGAGGTGACCTCGGTGACCGCGCGCGCGAGCCCGAAGTCCGCCAGCTTCACGCGGCCGTCGGTGGCGAGGAGCACGTTCTCGGGCTTGATGTCGCGGTGCACCAGGCCGACGCGGTGCGCGGCGGCCAGCGCGTCGAGCACGTTCTCCCCGATGCGCAGGGCGTCGCCGACGGTCAGCGCGCCCCGCTCGCCGAGGTAGCGGCGCAGGTTGGACCCGTCGATGTACTCCATCGTCAGGTAGCTGGTCTCGCCGTCGACACCCTGGTCGTACACGCCGACCAGCCCGGGGTGCGTCAGCCGGGCAGCGGTGCGCGCCTCCCGCCGGAAGCGGGCGACGAAGTCGGTGCCGGACGTGCCCTCGGCCAGGTGGGCGTGCATCACCTTCAGCGCGACGTCGCGGTCCAGGCGCCGGTCGACCGCGAGGTACACGGTCGCCATGCCGCCGCGGGCGATGCGGGACACGACCTCGTACCGGCTGTCGACCAGGCGGCCGACGAGCGGATCGGTGACGGTGGCTCCCACGGCAGGGAGTCTACGGTCGGGAGTGCGGCGCGTCCCGCAGGCGGGGCCTCAGTGGAAGCGCGTCATGTGGGTCTGGACGTTGGCGACATAGCGCCGCGTGTCCGCGAACATGCCGTTGCGCTGCACCGATGACGCGCCCTGGTAGTACCCGGCGATCGCCGTCGGCAGGTCGGGGGCGTTCTGCACGAGCGCCCGCAGGATCGCGACGCCGGCGGTGACGTTGTCGTCCGGGTCGACGAGATTCAGCTGCCGGCCGACCAGGTCCGACGCCCACGAGCCCGAGCTCGGGATGACCTGCATGGTGCCGATGGCGTTGGCGGGGGAGACGACCGCGTGGTTGAACCCCGACTCCTGGAACGCGACCGCCTGGGCGAGCGCCGCGTCGACGCCCATCGCCCGTGCCGTCGCGGCGACCTTGGCCTGCATCTCGGACTTCGAGGGCACGGCCGACCCGCGCAGGGTCGCGAGGTTCGCGTTGGCTGCCGCGACCACCGAGTCGGCGTACGTGCGGCCGGCGAAGGTGCTGCCGACGGCGGACGGGGCGGCGACCGGGACGGGCACCGTGAGCGTCTGGCCGATCTTGATCATGGCGCGCGCGCCCAGGCCGTTCGCCGCGACGATCGCCGCGACCGTCGTCCCCTTCGCGGCGGCGATACCCGTGACGGTGTCGCCCGAGCGCACCGTGTAGGCCACGGAGGAGGTCGCCTGGGCCACTGCGGCCGGGGCCGGCGCCGACGACGTGCCCCCGCCGCCCGGGACCGACAGCGTCTGCCCGATCCGGATGAGCGCGCGCGAGTCGAGCCCGTTGGCGGCGACGATCGCCTGGACGGACGTCCCGAGCTTGACCGCGATGTGGCTCACGGTGTCGCCCGAGACGACGGTGTAGGAGCCGGCGGCCGGCGCGGGGGCGGCGGGCGCGGCTGCCGGGGCGGGAGCGGCGGACGACGCCGACGGGATCGTGAGCACCTGGCCGATCCGGATCCGCGAGGCGTCCGCGAGCGCGTTGGCCCGGGTGATCGCGGCGACGGTGGTGCCGCTGCGGGCGGCGATGTGGCTGACCGTGTCCCCGGTGCGGACGGTGTAGCTGTCGTCGGCCTGGGCGGCGCCCCCCGTCGCGGTCACGGCGACCGCGGCGAGCGCGAGCGTGGCACCGGTGCCGGTGGCGACGCGACGCAGCCCGTCGGCGCGGGCGGTGGCGTGCTGCGACATGGGACCTACCTCGTGGTGCGAAAGTGAACGGATGTGGCCTGTGTGACTGGTGTGACAGAATGTGAACGTATCCGAATACCGCAAGGGGCGAAAGCGCGTGGGGGAATTGCGCCGGTGTAATTCCCGGATGCGTACTCTTGTCGGGTGAACGATTCCTCAGATGCCCTCGACCGACTGGTCGACGAGTGGCTCACCGTCCCTGATGTCGCCGACCGGGTCGGCCTCGACGCGTCGAAGGTCCGCCGGATCGTGCAGGAGCGCAAGCTGGTCGGCGTGCGCCGCGGAGACCCCCGGGTGTTCTCGATCCCGGCCGCATTCCTCGTCCCTGGCCACCTGGCCAACCCTGCTCAGCCCACGCATCCCGACGCCGATCAGCCGTGGACGGTCCTCGCGTCCCTGCAGGGCACGCTGACGGTGCTGTCCGACGCCGGGTTCTCCGACGAGGCCGCGATCGAGTGGCTCTTCACGCCCGACGACTCGCTGCCCGGCTCGCCCATCGATGCGCTGCGCGCGGGCCGCAAGACCGAGATCCGTCGACGGGCCGCCGCCGAGCTCTGAGGGTCAGGCGCGGCGGTCGACCGCGGCGTGCGCGAGGCCGATCAGCTGCGCGCGCGCCGGCTCGCGCCAGGGGCGGCCGTCCATCAGGGCGAACGCGCGGGCGGCGAGGTCGTCGATCAGGGTCTCGACRTCGTCGGGGGCCCCGGTGCGCCGGATCGCCTCGGCGAGGACGGCGACGTCCGCCTCGGTGAGCGTCCGGTCGCCGAGACGCTCGCGCAGCAGCTGCACGGTGGCGTCGTCGGAGGCGGCGCGGGCCCGGGCGACCGCCCGCGCGGCCAGCACCGTGCGCTTGCCCTCGCGCAGGTCGTCCCCCGCGGGCTTGCCCGTGGTCGCGGGGTCGCCGAACACCCCGAGCAGGTCGTCCCGGAGCTGGAACGCCTCGCCGAGCGGCAGGCCCAGCGCGCGGCACGCCTCGAGCTCGGCCTCGTCGGCGTCCGCGAGCGCGGCGCCCAGCACGATCGGGTGCTCCACGCTGTACCGGGCCGCCTTGGCCCGGATGACCTCGCGCGCACGGGCCTCGTCTCGAGCCGGGTCGTCGCCCCACGGCAGGGCCTGCGCCAGCACGTCGAGGTACTGACCGACCGTGACCTCGGTCCGCATCAGGTCGAAGACGACCCGCGCCCGCTCCGCGCGGGGGATCGGCTGCAGCGCGAGGGCTCCCGCGAACTCCTGCTCGCTCGCGATGAGGGTGAGGTCCCCGAGCAGGATGGCGGCCGACATCCCGAACCGCTCGGCGTCACCCGTCAGCCCGTGCCGGTCKTGCACGGCCGCGAAGGCGCGGTGCGCGGCGGGGAACCCGCGTCGCGTGTCGGAGTCGTCCATCACGTCGTCGTGGAACAGGGCCGCGGCCTGGAACAGCTCGAGCGCCGCTCCGACACGGAGGACCGCGTCCGCCTCGGGCGTGTCGGGGATGCCGCCGTGCGCCCGCCACGACCAGTAGCAGAACGCCGCGCGCAGCCGCTTGCCGCCCGTGAGCATCTGCGCCACGGCGTCGGCCAGCACGTCGGCGTCGTCGCTCGCCGCCGCCAGGACGGTGCGCAGCTGGGCAACGTGCCTGGTCAGCAGCTCGTCGATGCGGGTGCGGACGTCCTCGACGTCGACGAGGGCCGGGGTTGCTGCGCTCACGCGGGGCAGCCTACGGCGCCGGGAGACGCACCCGCCCCCCGAGGGTGAGGGTGCGCTGGCCGTCGCGGTCGAGGATGCCCACGACGAGCAGCTCCGAGCCGTCGCCGCGGGAGAACGTCGACTGCGCCGCGAGGCCCGGTTCCGCCGCGGGCGGCGTGCCCTCCGTGAACCCCGCGGCGACGAGCGGGGCGCTCACCGCGGCAAGCAGGCCGGCCGCGTCCTGGCCGGTGCGCAGGTTGAGGCTGATCTCGGTGAGGTCCGTCCCCTCGACCGGTTCCGCCGACGAGACGAGCACCTCGGCGCCCTCCGGCACCGGGACGAGCGTGACGGGGAAGCCGGCGGCGAGCTCGCCGACCGCCGAGCTCGTGCTGTCCGTCCCGTCGGGCAGGAGGGTCTCCGTCGGGCTCGGCGCCGGTGTCGCGACGGCGACCGCGCTGCCGGTGGGGGACTCTCGACCTGGGCCGCTGGTCGAGCACGCAGCGCTCGACGCGCAGACGGCGAGCGCCACGACGACGGCCGTGAGGCCGGATCGGGCGCGCGTCGAGATCGCGGCAGGGCTGGGCATCGGCACAGGCTAGCGGCCCGACCCAGGTGGTGAGCCGCCCACAAGCCCCGCGGCCGACGGGCTCGTGCACAGATCGGTCGGCGACGGGCCTCCGAGAGCGCCGGCTCGGGTGGGCTGGCGCCATGCAGACCACCACGCTCCGGGTGAGTGAGCCCCGGGAGATCCTCGCGCTCGTGCCGCACCGGCTCGGCTTCCGCCCGCGCGACAGCGCCGTCGCGGTCAGCCTCCGGCCACCCCGCGGCGTGGTCGGCCTCGTCGTGCGGGTCGACCTGGTGCACCTCGCCGACGAGTCGGACGGGCCCCTGCTCGCGCGGTCGCTCGTCTCGCTCCTGGACCGTGATGCCGCCCGGCGGGGCATCCTCGTCCTCTACACCGACCATGACCCGCGGGGCGAGGACGGGCCTGAGCAGCGGGCGACCCGGCACTTCCGCGAGGCCGCGGGCAGGGCGCTCGGCGACATCCACGTCTGGGTCGTCACCCCGGAGGGCTACTTCGCGCTCGACTGCCACGACGCCTGCTGCCCGCCGGGCGGCCGGCCGCTCCGTGACCTCGAGAGCACCCAGGTCGGCRCCACGCTGGTGCTGGCCGGCTCGGCCGTCGCCGACTCGCGGGAGGACATCGCCCGGATCCACCCGGCGCACGGGGAGATCCGTCGGTCGGTCGCCCGGGTGCGCCGCCGGTGGGAGCGGCGCCGGCAGGACGCCGTTGCCGCAGGTCCCGACGAGGTGACGAGGTGGCGGGAGGAGTCGCTCGCGGCCTGGCGGGCGGCGGTCGCGCTGGTGGCCACCGACGGGCCCGGGTCGGGTGGCGCGCCGTGGGGCCGCCTGGAGGTGGGAATCGCGGACAAGCCRGTCCGCGACGCGGTCCTGGTGTCGCTGGTCCCCGGGACCGGTGACCTCCCGGAGCGGTGCGTCCGGGGCGAGGACGCGACGCCGGAGCTGGACGCGGCGCTCTCGGGGGCGATGGCGATGATCATCGACCCGCGCCRGGGAGTCGTCCCGCCGGAGCGGGCCACCACGGTGCACGAGGCGGTCCTCGAGGCGATGGTCGCCCGCGGGCGGACGGGGGCGCAGGCGCCGGCGCTGACGCTCCTGGCRCTGCTGGCGTGGTGGCGCGGGGACGGGGCTCGTGCACGCGTGCTGCTCGACGGTGCCCTCGACGCCGAGCCCGGGTACCGGCTGGCCGAGCTGCTCGACGACACCCTCCGCGCCGCCATCCCGCCCGGCTGGGTCCGGCATGTCGACTGACCTGCGGTGAGATCCCACGCGGTGCGCTCGTCGCCGCCCGCGGCCTCCGGTAGCGTCACGGTCACGGCGGTGTTGCCGCCGGACGAGGGGAGGACCGATGGGCATCGTGGTCGGCTATCTGGCCACTCCGGAAGGTCGGGCGGCTCTCGGGGCGGCGATCGACGAGGCGCGGCAGCGCGACACCCGCGTCGTGGTCGTCGTCAGTGCGCGACCCGACGAGCCGGAGGAGCAGCGCAGCGCTGTCGAGGCGGAGCTGGACCGGGTCCGGGCCGAGCTGGTCGCGGCGGGCGTCGACCACGAGGTGCGACTGCTGCGAGGGGGCGACGTCGCGGACGACCTGATCGCCACGGCGGAGCAGGTCGACGCCCAGCTCGTCGTCCTCGGCCTGCGACGGCGCAGCCCGGTCGGCAAGCTGATCCTGGGCGCCAACGCCCAGCGCGTGCTCTTCGACGCCCCGTGCCCGGTCCTGACGGTCAAACCGGGTCCGGCCTGACCGGACGGAAGACCCCGACGGCGCTCGGACCGTCTCACGGTCCGACCCGCCGATCACCCGAGAAACGGGCGGGAATCTCTCGCGCGCCCCGTTCGTTGAGCACGAGGACCCCCTGAGAGCCGTCCCTGACGGTCGTGTCGTCGTGCCCGTGGTAGCGCCGAGCGGCCCGTGGGGTCGGTACAATGTCTATCTACCTCCCGGCCCCGTTCCGGGTGTCGCGCTGCCGAAAGGTCGTTCGTGTCGTCCCAGACCCCGCATCCCGCTCTTCCGCGTGAGTTCGAGCACCCTGCCCTCCAGGACCTCGTCGTGCGCGGGCGCACCCACGGCACCGTGGGCGCCGAGGAGCTGCGCACCGCGTGCGAGCAGGCGGACGTCCAGGACGCCAAGCGTCTGCGCGCCGTCGTCCGTGGCCTCGCGACCGCCGGCATCGGCGTCCGCGAGCCTGCCGCCGCTGCCGCTCCTGCTCGAGCCGTCGCCGCGACGAGCGCCAAGGCGCGCCCGTCCACCAAGGCCGTGGTGACCGCCGACGACGCGGCCGCGGCTCCGGCCAAGCCCGCGACCGCTCGCGCGACGGCCGCCAAGACCACCGCCGCCAAGACCACGGCCGCCAAGACTRCCGCGGCCAAGCCGGCCGCAGCGAAGACCGCCGCCGCCAAGAAGGCCGCGACCGCTCCCGGCGCCGCKGAGGCCGTCGAGGACGAGGTCGTCGAGGGCGAGGAGATCGACATCGAGGCCATCGAGGAGGTCGTCGTCGAGGCCGTCGAGGTGGTCGAGGACGCGGCCGACGACGAGGACTCCGAGGACGGCGACGAGAAGAAGCCGGCGGCCAAGGAGGAGGAGTCAGAGGACAGCGGCTTCGTCTACTCCGACGCCGACGACGACGACGCCCCCGCGCAGCAGGTCGTCACCGCCGGCGCCACGGCCGACCCGGTCAAGGACTACCTCAAGCAGATCGGCAAGGTCGCGCTGCTGAACGCCGAGCAGGAGGTGGACCTCGCCAAGCGGATCGAGGCCGGCCTGTTCGCCGAGGAGCGGCTGAACGCGGGCATCACGATGGAGCCCAAGATCAAGCGCGAGCTCGAGTGGATCGCGAACGACGGTCGTCGGGCGAAGAACCACCTGCTCGAGGCCAACCTGCGCCTCGTCGTCTCGCTGGCCAAGCGCTACACCGGCCGCGGCATGCTGTTCCTGGACCTGATCCAGGAGGGCAACCTCGGTCTGATCCGCGCGGTCGAGAAGTTCGACTACACCAAGGGCTACAAGTTCTCGACGTACGCCACGTGGTGGATCCGGCAGGCGATCACCCGCGCGATGGCCGACCAGGCCCGCACCATCCGTATCCCGGTGCACATGGTCGAGGTCATCAACAAGCTCGCCCGYGTCCAGCGGCAGATGCTCCAGGACCTGGGCCGCGAGCCCACGCCCGAGGAGCTCGCCAAGGAGCTCGACATGACCCCCGAGAAGGTCGTCGAGGTCCAGAAGTACGGCCGCGAGCCCATCTCGCTGCACACGCCGCTCGGCGAGGACGGTGACAGCGAGTTCGGTGACCTCATCGAGGACTCCGAGGCTGTCGTCCCCGCGGACGCCGTGAGCTTTACGCTCCTGCAGGAGCAGCTGCACCAGGTGCTCGACACGCTCTCGGAGCGCGAGGCAGGCGTGGTGTCGATGCGGTTCGGCCTGACCGACGGTCAGCCCAAGACGCTCGACGAGATCGGCAAGGTCTACGGGGTCACGCGCGAGCGGATCCGCCAGATCGAGTCGAAGACCATGTCGAAGCTGCGCCACCCGTCGCGCTCGCAGGTCCTGCGGGACTACCTCGACTGACGAGCAACCCCGACGAACGACGACGAGGCCCGGACCAGGTGGTCCGGGCCTCGTCGCGTCCCGCGGGAGCCAGTCACGTCCCGCGCGAGTTCACGCGGCGGAAACGATGCGACCCCAGTCGGAAACATGCTGTCCGTAATGTCCGAAACGAGAGGTGGTCCGTCCCGACGTCGTGACCGACCACCAGCTCGTCGGTGGAACGGCCCGTCACGTCACTTCGAGGCTCTGGGGTTCCGACATGAAGCTGCTGCACATCATCGCCTCTCCCCGTCATGAGGTGTCGAACACACTCAAGGCGTCGGATGCGTTCATCGCGAGCCTGCGCGAGCACCACCCGGACGTCACCGTCGACGTCGTCGACCTGTACGACCACGACCTGCCCGCCATCGAGGGCGAGAACATCGAGGCGAAGTACAGCCTGATGGTCGGCCGCCCGATCGACCCGGCGCACGCCGACGCCTGGGCGCAGGTCGAGGCGGTGATCGCCCACTTCTTGTCGGCCGACGCCTACCTGATCAGCGCGCCGATGTGGAACCTGAGCATCCCGTACGCGCTGAAGTACTACATCGACTGCATCGTCCAGCCGGGCTACTCGTTCCGCTACGACGAGACCGGGCACGTGAGGCCGCTGGTGCTGGGCAAGAAGATGGTCGTGACGTCCTCGCGCGGCAGCGACTACTCGGCCGGCGGCCCGATGCACGCGTTCGACTTCCAGGAGCCGTACCTGCGCGCGATCTTCGGCTTCATCGGCATCACCGATGTCGAGTTCGTGAGCGCCCAGCCGATGGACGCGTCGCCCGTGCTGCGAGCCGCGGCGATCGCCGACGCGGTCGACCGGGCGCGGACGCTGGCGGCGTCGGCCGACTGGGCCGAGCTCACCGCCGACCGGGTCGCGGCGCTGCCGGTCGCCTCGTAGCGACGACGTGAGGTGTGCATCCGTCAGTCTTGACTAACGGTTAGTCAGGACTGACGATTGTCCGGTCAGAACGGCCGACCGGAGGTGGATCATGGGCAGTCCCGTCATGTGGTTCGAGATCACCAGCACGGACCCCGACCGCGCATGCGAGTTCTACACGCAGCTGTTCGGCTGGACGGGGGAGGCGCCCCCCGAGCTGGGCGGCTACACGCTCATCGACACGGGGTCGCCGGCGGAGACGGTCGGCGGCGGCATCGGCGCGGCGGACCCCGACGGGATGCCGCCGGGGATCCTGCTGTACGTCCGGGTCGAGGACCTCGGCGCGACCCTGGCCCGGGCGCAGGAGCTCGGCGGGTCCACCGTGACCCCGCCGACGAAGCTCCCGGCCGACAACGGCAGCATCGCGGTCCTCGCCGACCCCGACGGGCATGCGGTAGGACTGTGGGCGTGAGGGATACCGACACCGTTCTGCGGGCGCTGGCCGAACCCCGGCGCCGGGAGATCCTCACGCTCCTGGCGCACGACGAGGTCCCGGTCGGGCGTCTGGCCGAGGAGTTCGACGTCACGCGGAGCGCCGTCAGCCAGCACCTGCGGGTCCTGGAGGACGCCGGCCTGGTGACCCGCCGGACCGAGGGGACGCGGAACTTCTACCGGTCGCGGCCCGAGGGGCTGGCCGGACTGCGGGCCTATCTCGACGAGACGTGGGCGGCGTCGCTGGACTCGGCCCGGCGGCTCGTCGAGGCGGAGGTCGGCGTCGTCGACGCGGACGGGGCCGAGAGGGACGACCGTGCGTCGGCCTGAGCTCGCCCTCGCCGCGCCGCCGGTGCACCAGGCCACGACCGTGCGCGCGGACTTGACCAGGACGTTCGACGTGTTCGTCCGCGAGATCGGGGCGTGGTGGCCCGTCGAACCGTTCTCCGCCGGCGGGGACCGGGTGCGCGACGTGACGATGGAGCGCCGGATCGGCGGCGCCGTCGTCGAGACCTGGCACGACGGGACGACTCGGGTGTGGGGCGAGCTCGTCGCGTGGGACCCGCCGCACGGGTTCACCATGTCGTGGCTGCTCACACCGGAGCCGACGGAGGTGGAGCTGACCTTCCGCGCGCTCGGGCCCGGGCTCACCCGCGTCTCCGTCGAGCACCGCGGGTGGGAGCGCATGACCGAGGAGCAGCTGGGGGGCGCGTGCGCCCTGCCGGAGGGTTACCGCGGCGGGTCGTACGTGCGCGGCTGGGGCATGATCTTCGCCCGGCTCGTCGACCACGTCGAGGCGTCCGCACCGTGAGCGTGACCAGGTACGTCGTGCTGTACGAGTCCGGCCCGGACGTGCTCGCGCTCGCGCTCGCGCCGCTGCACATGGCGGAGCACACGGCGCACTACGAGGACTTCGCCGCGCGAGGCCTGCTGACGGGCATCGGCACGTTCGAGCAGCCCGAGGTGAACGGGTCGATGTGCGTGCTGGTCAGCCGCGAGGCCGCCGAGGAGTTCGCGGCGACGGACCCGTTCGTGGTGCACGGCGTCGTGCAGGCCTATCGGGTGCACGCCTGGGCGGACGGGCTGGGCTGAGACGGCAGGACGGACGGGGCCCGGACCATCCGGTCCGGGCCTCGTCGCAGTCGTCGGTGCCGGAGCGTCAGCTCGCGGCGCCCGCGCCGGCTCCGTGCTCAGCGAGCAGGCGGTCGGTCTCGTCCTGCACGTGGGTGGCCAGCTCGGCGAACTTCGGTGCGTGCTCGCGCGCGTGGTGCGCACAGAAGAGGAGCTCTCCCACCGGGAGGACAACTCGGACATAGGCCTGTGCGCCGCAGCGGTCGCAGCGGTCGGCCGCGGTCAGTGGATGCGTCATGGTCCCGGTCACGACTCCATAGAACCATCCCGGCCGCCATTCGCCAGCACTCGGAGCGGGTGGTTCGCTCACCGCGTAGTGGACTGTAACCGGCCCGCAACACAGCCGTGCCCGGCGGCATGGTGCCGACGGCCTGTCGGCCCCGGCGACTACCATCGGCCCGTGACGACGACCTCCTCGCAGTCCGGCTACACGGCTCGGCACCTCTCGGTGCTGGAGGGCCTCGAGGCGGTGCGCAAGCGGCCCGGCATGTACATCGGGACCACCGACAGTCGCGGCCTGATGCACTGCCTGTGGGAGATCATCGACAACTCGGTGGACGAGGCCCTGGGTGGGCACGGGGACCGGATCGAGATCGTGCTGCACGCGGACTCCTCGGTCGAGGTGCGCGACAACGGCCGCGGCATCCCGGTGGACATCGAGCCGAAGACGGGCCTGACGGGCGTCGAGGTCGTGTTCACCAAGCTGCACGCCGGCGGCAAGTTCGGCGGCGGCTCCTACGGGGCGTCGGGCGGTCTGCACGGTGTCGGCGCCTCGGTGGTCAACGCGCTGTCGGCCCGGCTCGACGTCGAGGTGGACCGCGGCGGCCGCACGCACCGGATGACGTTCCACCGCGGTGAGCCCGGCACGTTCGACGACCGCGGCGTGATCGGCCCCGAGAACCCGTTCGAGCCCTTCGTCTCCGGCTCCGAGCTGGCCGTCGGCGCGAAGGTCGCCCGGGCCCGCACCGGGACCCGCGTCCGGTACTGGGCGGACCCGCAGATCTTCCCCAAGACGGCGGTCTTCGCCTACGACGAGCTGGTCACCCGCGCCCGCCAGACCAGCTTCCTGGTCCCGGGGCTGACCCTGACGGTCCGCGACGAGCGCGGCATCGCGGGCACCCCCGGCGCCGACGGCCCGCACGAGGAGACGTTCCTGCACAGCGGGGGAGTCGTCGACTTCGTCGACCACCTGGCGCCGGACACGGCCGTGACCGACACGTGGCACCTGACCGGGTCGGGCGCGTTCACCGAGACGGTCCCGGTGCTGGACGACCGCGGGCACATGACGGCGCAGGAGGTGTCCCGCACCTGCGAGGTCGACATCGCGCTGCGGTGGGGCACCGGGTACGACACCGAGGTCCGCAGCTTCGTCAACATCATCTCGACGCCCAAGGGCGGCACGCACCTGGCCGGGTTCGAGGCCGGGCTGCTGCGCACCATGCGCAAGGCGGTCGACGCGAACGCGCGGCGCCTGAAGATCTCGGCGCGCGACACCTCCGAGCGGATCGAGAAGGAGGACGTGCTCGCGGGCATGACCGCCGTGGTGACCGTCCGGCTGGCCGAGCCGCAGTTCGAGGGCCAGACCAAGGAGGTGCTGGGCACCGGGCCGGTCCGCGCCATCGTCGCCAAGGTCCTGGACACCGAGCTCGGCGCGATCTTCGTCTCGCCCAAGCGCGACCACAAGGCGCACTCGTCGCTGCTGCTCGACAAGGTCGTCGGGGAGATGCGCGCGCGGCTCTCGGCGCGCAAGCAGAAGGAGATCTCGCGGCGCAAGAACGCGCTGGAGACGTCCTCGTTGCCGGCCAAGCTGGCCGACTGCCGGTCCGACGACGTCGAGCGGAGCGAGCTGTTCATCGTCGAGGGCGACAGCGCGCTCGGCACGGCCAAGCTGGCGCGCAGCTCGGACTTCCAGGCGCTGCTGCCCATCCGCGGCAAGATCCTCAACGTCCAGAAGGCGTCCATCACGGACATGCTGAAGAACGCCGAGTGCGCGGCGATCATCCAGGTGGTCGGTGCCGGGTCGGGTCGCTCGTTCGACCTGGAGGCCGCGCGCTACGGCAAGATCGTGCTGATGACGGACGCCGACGTSGACGGCGCGCACATCCGCACGTTGCTGCTCACGCTGCTGTTCCGGTACATGCGGCCGCTGGTCGAGGCCGGGCGGGTCTACGCCGCCGTGCCCCCGCTGCACCGCATCGAGGTGATCGCCGGAGGCGGGCGCAAGAACGAGTACGTGTACACGTACTCCGAGGCCGAGCTGGCGGCGACGCTCAAGAAGCTGGACCGGTCCGGCAAGCGCTACAAGGACGACATCCAGCGCTACAAGGGCCTGGGCGAGATGGATGCCGACCAGCTGGCCGAGACGACCATGGACCCGCGCCACCGCACGCTGCGCCGGGTGACGGCCGAGGGCGCCCAGCGGGCCGAGGAGATCTTCGAGCTGCTCATGGGCTCGGACGTCGCGCCGCGCAAGGACTTCATCGTCGCCGGTGCCGAGGGTCTGGACCGCAGCCGCATCGACGCCTGAGGTCTCACGAGGCCGGGTCGTCGAACAGCCGCAGCTCGTCCTCGTCGGGCGCCTGGAAGTTCGCCGCCCACGTCTCGAAGTGCTCCCGCGTGATCGGTGCGGCGGTCCACTCGCCGGATGCGGTGCGCCGCTCGGCCCGACGGACGAGCTCGTCGATCGGCGCGGACAGGTAGCGCAGCTCGACCTCCGCGCCGACGGCGCGCGCCCCGAGACGCTTCTCGTCCCGCTCGGCCCGGGCCCAGTGTCCCCACTCCAGGATGACGCTCTGGCCCTGCTCGAGGAGCTCCAGCGTGAGCTCCCACAGCAGCCGCTCCACGCGGTCGCGGAACTCGGCGTCCCACACGTCGCCGCCGAGTCGCGTCACCCACGCGTCCTTGTCGAGCCTGATCGCGGGCAGCTGGGCGGCCAACCGACGGGCGAGCGTGGACTTGCCCGAGGCCGGCAGCCCGCAGATCAGCACGAGCCGCGGCGGTGACGTCGACACGCGAGCCATCGTGCCGGTTCCGAACGTCGGTGCACAGCGCCTTTTCGGTTGCCGTGACGGTGCAGCGGCGGGGATCGTGGCCGTCGTGACCACCACCGACCTCGCGCCCATCGCCGTCCGCGCCGCCGCCCCCGCGGACCTCCCCCTGCCGACCGGCACGCCTGGCCTCACGTGGCGTCCCCTCACGCGGGACGACGTCGCGCCGCTCACCAGGCTCGTCACGGCCGTCGAGGAGGCGGACGGTGCGCCGTACCGCACGTCGGCCGAGGAGATCGACGAGGAGTTCGACGGCGACTGGAAGGACCACGCGCGCGACACGCTCGCCGGGGTCGAGCCCGACGGTGTGATCCGGGCGTACGCGCGCGTCAACCAGCCGCCGGGGGACACGCGGGTGGTCCGTGCCTTCCTCGACGGAGCCGTCGACCCGCAGTGGCGCGGGCGGGGGATCGGTCGGCAGGTGCTGGCCTGGGAGGTGGCGCGGGGTCGGCAGGTGCTCGCGGCGTCCGGCAAGGAGCTCCCCGCCCGGCTCGCCTCCCAGACGGACGACGGGGCCGACGCCACCGCGCGGCTGCTCCGGGCCGCCGGGTTCGCGCCGATGCGGTTCTACGCCGAGATGCGCCGGCCGCTGGACGTCGAGCTGCCGGCGATCGAGGTCCCCGACGGCGTGCGGATCGAGCCGTGGGCCGACGAGCGGGACGACCAGGTGCGGCTCGCGCACAACGAGGCGTTCGCGGACCACTGGGGGAGCGAGCCGCGCACCGCCGATGACTGGGCGCAGGGCCGCAGCATGTTCGCGCCCGCGTGGAGCTTCGTCGCGGTGGACGAGGCGACCGACGAGGTGGCGGGGTACCTCGTGTCGGGACGGTACGAGCAGGACTGGCCCGTCATCGGCTACAAGGCGGGCTACACCGACCTGCTCGGCGTGCGGCGCGCGTGGCGTGGTCGTCGGCTCGCCCCGGCGCTCCTCGCGATCGTGATGGCGGCGTACCGGGCGGACGGGATGGACATGGCCGAGCTCGGCGTCGACACCGCGAACCAGTCGGGGGCGCACCGGCTGTACGAGGGTCTGGGCTACGCGGTGTTCCACAGCTCGACGATGTTCTCGATCGAGCTCTGAAGACGCGCGTCGAAGCGCCTCGCGCACGCCCCCGGCCGGGTTAGCATCGGCGCGGCGGGACGACGGTGTCCGGCCGTTTTCTGTCGCCGGACGAGGGTGTCCGGCCTCGAGGAGGTCGCCGTGGGACGCACGTTGTCCATGGCCGCGCGCACGTGGGTCGCGGTCTTCGTCGTCGTGGTGCTCGTGCAGCTCACCGCGGAGTGGACGGGGGCCGAGGAGGTCGCCCGGGTGGCCCAGTGGCTCCTCATGCCGGCGCTGGCCGCGGTGGTCGCGTCCGCCACCCGATGGCCCCGGGGTCACCTGGTGACGTGGGTCCTGGTCGCGCTCGGTTTCTCGTGGCTGGGCGACCTGGTCCCGTCGTTCGTGGGCGACGGCGCGTCGTTCCTCGTCATGGTCGGCTTCTTCATGCTGGCGCAGGTCTCCTACGTCGTGGCCTTCGCCCCCCATGTGCGGCGCTCCGTGGTCTACCGCCACCCGCTGCTCCTGCTGCCGTACGCCGCGGTGCTGGTCGGGCTGGTCGCCCTCTGCGCCCCGGGTGCGGGCAGCCTGCTCGTCCCCGTCGCCCTGTACGGCGGCGTGCTCACCGCGATGGCCGTGCTCGCCACGGGGCTGGGCAGGCTCGCCACGATCGGTGGGGCGATCTTCCTGCTGAGCGACAGCCTCATCGCCCTCGACGCGTTCGTGCCCTCGTGGGACCTCGCCGGGCAGGGCTTCTGGGTCATGCTCACCTACGTGGTCGGCCAGGGCCTGCTGGCGGCGGCCGTGGTGGTCCGCAACGGCGCCGAGCGCCGAGCCCCGGCGCCGCGGCCGGTCCGGGTGGTGGCGCAGCGCCGGCCCGTGCCCGACAACGTGGTCGCGCTGGTCTGATCAGCCGATCGCCTGCACCGGCGCGGCGAGCGCCGTGCCGGACATGTCGCGGCGGGGATCGAGGGGCGGCAGCTCCACGGGCTGTCCGGCCGAGCCCGTCGCCCAGGCCGGTGCGGCACCGACCCAGGCGAGGATGAGCGCGTCCTCGTTGCGCAGGAACCGGTGTGCCCGCACCCCGCCCGTCGCGCGCCCCTTGCCGGGGTAGGCCTCGAACGGGGTGACCTTCGCGGAGCCCGCCTGCGTGCCGGGCAGCGCCGCGGACGCGCCGGCGACGGTGACGACCACCGCGGAGTCGACGTCGTYGGCCCCCACGGCGCCGAAGGCGACGACGCGCTGACCGGCGGCGAGCTTGATGCCCGCCATGCCGCCCGCCGCCCGGCCCTGGGGGCGCACGGCGGAGGCCGGGAAGTGCAGCAGGGACGCGTCGGAGGCCACCAGCACCAGCTCGTCGGTGTCGGTGACGGCGGCGACGCCGACCACCTCGTCGCCGTCCTTGAGGGAGATCGCCTCCCACGCGTCGCGGTTCCCGGGCACGTCACCCGCGGAGACCCGCTTGACGGTCCCCTGCACGGTGGCCAGCGCGAGCGTCGGTGCGTCGGCGGCGAGCGAGGTCAGGCCGACCACGCGCTCGCGGGGCAGGAGGGTCACCACCTCGCCCAGGGGAACGCCGCCGGACAGGGACGGTGCGCCGTCGGTCGGCGGCAGACCCGGCAGGTCCAGCACCGAGACGCGCACGATGCGGCCCTGGGACGTCACGACGCCGATCTCGGCGCGCGCGGTGGCCGCCACCGACGACGTCACCACGTCGTGCTTGGCGCGGCGGGCACCCTCGACGCGGGCCGGCAGGTCCTCCGACGCTGTCCGAGCCAGCAGGCCCGTGCCGGACAGGAGCACCCAGCAGGGGGTGTCGGCGATCTCGAGCGGTGCGGCGGCTCCTCGGGCGGCCGGTGCACCGGTGACGGACGTGCCGCCGGCGGACTCGAGCAGGATCGTGCGCCGCGGCGTGCCGTAGGTCGCGGCCACCTCGGCCATCTCGTCGGAGACGAGGGCGCGCAGGCGGACGTCGTCGCCGAGGATCTCGCGCAGCTCCGCGATCTCCTCGGCCAGCTGCTGCTGCTCCTTCTCCAGCTCGATCCGGGAGAACCGGGTCAGCCGGCGCAGGCGCAGCTCGAGGATGTACTCGGCCTGCGGCTCGGAGAGGTCGAACACGGTGCGCAGGCGGGCCCGCGCGGTGTCGGCGTCGTCCGACGTGCGGATCACCTGGATGACCTCGTCGATGTCGACGATCGCGACGAGCAGGCCCTCGACCAGGTGCAGGCGCTCGAGCCGCTTGGCCAGCCGGTACTCGGAACGGCGGCGCACGACGACGAGCCGGTGCTCCACCCAGACCACGAGCAGCTCGCGCAGGCCCAGCGTGCGGGGCTGGCCGTCGACCAGGGCGACGTTGTTGATCGAGAACGAGTCCTCGAGCGGGGTGTAGCGGTAGAGCTGCTCGAGCACGGCCTCGGGGTGGAAGCCCGTCTTGATCTCGATCACCAGGCGCAGGCCGTGCTGGCGGTCCGTGAGGTCCACGGCGTCGGAGATGCCGGAGAGCTTCTTGTTCTGGACGCCCTCCTTGATCTTCTCGATGACCTTCTCCGGGCCGACCGTGTACGGCAGCTCCGTGATGACGATGCCCTTGCGCTTCGGCGTGACGTTCTCGATCCGGGCGGTCGCCCGGGTGCGGAACGCGCCGCGGCCCGTGCGGTACGCCTCGCGCACGCCGTCGAGGCCGACGATCTTGCCGCCGGACGGGAGGTCGGGGCCTGGCACGAACCGCAGCAGGTCCTCGAGCGTCGCGGCGGGGTGCATCACCAGGTGACGGGCGGCGGCGATCACCTCGACCAGGTTGTGCGGCGCCATGTTGGTGGCCATGCCGACGGCGATGCCGGCCGCGCCGTTGACCAGCAGGTTCGGGATCGCGGCAGGCAGCACCTCGGGCTGGGTCAGCTTGTTGTCGTAGTTCGGCACGAAGTCGACGACGTCCTCGTCGAGCCCGGTGGTCATCGCCAGTGCCGCGGGCGCCATGCGGGCCTCGGTGTACCGGGGCGCGGCGGGTCCGTCGTCGAGCGAGCCGAAGTTGCCGTGGCCGTCGACCAGGGGCAGGCGCAGCGAGAACGGCTGGGCGAGGCGGACCATCGCGTCGTAGATGGCCGCGTCGCCGTGGGGGTGGAGCTTGCCCATGACCTCGCCGACGACGCGCGCCGACTTCACGTACGGGCGGTCGGGCCGCAGGCCCATGTCCGACATCTGGAAGAGGATGCGCCGCTGCACGGGCTTGAGGCCGTCGCGGGCGTCGGGCAGCGCGCGCGAGTAGATGACCGAGTAGGCGTACTCGAGGAACGAGCCCTCCATCTCGGCGGCGACGTCGATGTCGACGATGCGCTCGACGAGGTCCTCGGGCGGGAGGTCGGAGGTCGCGGGGCGACGCGCCATGGGTGCTGCTCCTCGGGGGCCGGTCTGCGGTGCGGCGACCATTGTGGACCGTGCCGGCGCTCCGACGGGCCGCGGCGCGCTGACTTGAGGCCACGGGGGGCGGCACGCCGCACTAGCGTGACTCTCATGGCGGACGTCACGGCTGACGGCCTCCCGCGACCGGTGCCCTCGTACCCGGCCTCGTGGGAGGCGGACGTCGTGCTGCACGACGGGTCGACCACGCACGTGCGACCCATGCGGCCCACCGATGCCGACGCGCTCCAGGCGTTCCACGTCGCACAGTCCGAGCGGTCGACCTACCTGCGGTTCTTCGCCCCGCTCGAGCGGCTCCCCGAGCGGGACCTCGAGCGACTGGTGAACGTCGACCATGTCGACCGCGTCGCGCTCGTGGCGGTCTCCAGCGGGGCCGACCCGGACGCGGTCGAGCAGATCATCGGGGTCGCGCGGTACGACCGGATCGGCGACGACGAGGCCGAGGTGGCGTTCAACATCGCCGACGCGCACCAGGGGCGGGGGCTCGGGTCGGTGCTGCTCGAGCACCTCGCCGCGGCGGCCAGGGAGCGGGGCGTGCGCCGGTTCGTCGCGGAGGTGCTGCCGCAGAACGGCCRCATGATCGGGGTGTTCCGGGAGGCGGGCTACGAGGTCCGCCAGGTCACCGAGGACGGCATCGTCGCCGTCGGGTTCGACATCGACCCGACGGACCGGTCGCTCGCCGTGATGGCGGACCGCGAGCACCGGGCCGAGGCGCGCTCGATGCGGGACCTCCTGCACGCGGACTCGGTGGTGGTCGTGGGGCCGGGCGCCGAGCGGGCGGAGACGTTCGCGGGGCGGCTGGCCGCGAGCGTCCTGGCCGACCTGCTCGCGGGGGACCCGTCGGTCGCCGTGCACGCAGTGGGAGTTCACGGGACGGCCTCGGACCTGCGCCTCGCCGACGTGCCCGGGCCGGTCGGGCTCGCCGTCGTCGCCGTCCCCGCCGAGGAGGCGACGGACGTGGTGCGCGGCCTGTCCCGGCTGGGCGTGCGCGGGGTCGTCCTGCTCACCGCCGGGTTCGCCGAGGAGGGGCCCGACGGCCTGGACCGGCAGCGCGCGCTCCTGCGGGCGGCCCACGGCGCGGGCATGCGGGTGGTGGGGCCCGGCTCGTACGGCATCGTCTCGACGCGGTCGGGCGGCCTGCAGCTCAACGCGTCGTTGGCCAGCACGCCGCCGGCGCCCGGCCGGATCGGCCTGTTCTGCCAGTCGGCACCGCTCGCCGTCGCGGTGCTGGCGGCGGTCCGACGACGGGGGATCGGGCTGTCGCAGTTCGTGTCGGCCGGGCACCGCGCCGACGTGTCGGGGAACGACCTCATGCAGTTCTGGGCCGACGACGACGGCACGGAGGTCGTCGGCCTGTACCTGGAGTCCCTGGGCAACCCGCGGAAGTTCTCCCGCGTCGCGCGGCGGCTCTCGCTGATCAAGCCGGTGATCGTGGTCACGGCGGGTCGCTCCGGGCAGGTCGTGCCGCCGGGGCACGCGGTGCGGCCGACCCACGCCCCGCCCCGCACGCTCRCCGAGATGCTGCGGCAGTCGGGCGTGGTCCGGGTGGAGAACACGCACCAGATGCTCGACGTCGCCCAGGTSCTCGCGCACCAGCCGCTGCCSGCSGGSCGSCGYACGGCGATCCTGGCSAGCTCCGCGTCSGTSGCGGCSCTCGTCGCCGAGGCYGTGGCGGCSGCCGGKCTSGTGGTCAGCGGGCACGTCCAGCTGCTGCCCGAGGACGCGTCGCCGGACCGCGTCCGGGCGGCCGTCGACGAGCTCTACGCGACGCAGGACAGCGACGTCGTCGTCGTGGTGCGGATCCCGACCGTCGGCGGCCCGGACGTCGCGCTGCAGGAGGCCGTGGCGCGCGCGGCGGCGCGGTCGGGGCGGACGACCGTCGCCTGCATGTACGACCTGCACGGGCTCACGCCCGAGCTGACCGCGGCGGACGACGACGGCCGGCAGTGGACCGTGCCGGCGTACAGCACCCCCGAGGACGCGGCGCTGGCGCTGGGCCACGCCGCGCGGTACGCGGGCTGGCGCGCCGGGGACCGCGGTCGGCCGCTGCACCCGRCCGGTGCGGAGACGCGCGTCGCACGCCGGCTGGTGGCGGGCTGGCTGGCCGCGGAGGAGCCGGGGCAGGCGCTCGCGCTCGACAGCGCCCGGACCGCCGAGCTCCTGGCGGCGGTCGGCGTCTCCGTGCTGCCGAGCACCCGCGTGCACGACGCGGACGAGGCCGTCGCAGCCGCCGAGCAGCTCGGGTGGCCGGTCGCCCTCAAGACGACGGTCCCGGCCCTGCGCCACCGGGCCGACCTCGGCGGCGTGCGGCTCGACATCGCCGACGAGTCCCAGCTGCGCACCGACGTCACCCAGGTGCTCGCGCTCGCGGCCGGTCACCAGGGCGCCGACGACGACGAGCCGCTGGAGGTGCAGGTGATGGCGCCGCGCGGCTCCGCCTGCGTCGTGCGGAGCGTCGAGGACCCCCTGTTCGGCCCGATCATCAGCTTCGGGCTCGCCGGCGACGCCTCGGACCTGCTGGGCGACATCGCGTACGGCGTGCCGCCGCTGACCGACGTCGACGTCGCGGAGCTGATCCGCACGGCCCGGGCCGCGCCCCGGCTCTTCGGGTACCGCGGACTGCCGGCCCTCGACGTCGCCGCGCTCGAGGACCTGGTCGCCCGGGTCGCCGTCCTCGCCGACGACCTGCCCGAGCTGCGCTCGCTCGAGCTCAACCCCGTGGTGGTCTGGGAGCACGGTGTCGTGGTGCTCGGCGCCCGCGCTGCCGTGTCCCGGGCGGACCGTGCGGACGCCACCCGACGGCTGTCGAGGGTGTGACGCCGTGCGAACTCGCAGGAGTCGGCCCCCGAGGTGGGAGGATGGGCGGGTGCCCGCTGCTGCTCCCGCCCTGCACCACGATCTCCACCGTGCCGGCTACTACCCGGAGCTCGTCGTCGACGTGCTCGACGTAGCCCTCGCCGACGAAGAGATCGTGGCTCACCTGGTCCATCCCGAGACGACCTTCGACGCCGCCGAGGTGCGCCGCCACGTCACCGTGCTGGTCCTGACGCCCACGCGCCTCGTCGTCGCCCACGTCGACGACCACCCGGCCGACTCCGAGCACCCGTCGGCGTCGGCGTCCGCGACGACCGAGGCCGTGCCGCTGGCCGAGCTGACGTCCGTGGCGCTGACGCACGTGGTGCCGCTGCCCGAGAAGCACGTGCCCGGCCAGCCCGCCCAGGAGCTGACGCTCGTGATCGGCTGGGGCGCCGTCTCCCGCGTCGACCTGGAGCCGGCCACCTGCGGCGACCCCAGCTGCGACGCCGACCACGGCCTGACCGGCACGCTCGCGCCCGACGACGTCGTGGTCCGGGTGAGCTCCGCGGCCGAGGGGGTCGACTCGGTGCGCGCGGCCACGGCGTTCGCCCGGCAGCTGTCGGCGGCGAGCGCCCGGGCGCGATGACGGACCTCGAGGCGCCGACGTCGCTGACCTCCACGTCGCCACGTTTGCGTGCGGAGCTCGCGGCTGCCGATCTCGTGGCGCCGAACTCGCTCTACCCGTGCCTCGGTCGCGTCCTGCCCGCCGTCGCCGGTGCGATCGGCGTCGACTCCGTGCCGGACGCCGCTCTGTCCCAGGCGATGCTGAGCCTCCCGTCGGCCTCCCGGGTGTGCGTCGTCCTGGTCGACGGGCTCGGCCACGCGAACCTCGCCGAGCGCGCCGGCCACGCACCCTTCCTGCGCCGACGGCTGGGGGACTCCACACCGCTGACCAGCACGTTCCCGTCGACGACGGCGACCGCGATGGGCACCTTCGGCGTCGCGCTGCCGCCCGGTCGCACCGGGATGCTGGGTTACACCGTCCGGGATCCCGCGACGGGCGAGCTGGGCAACCTGGTCAGCTGGACGGGGCTGCCCCCGGCCCGGGAGTGGCAGCGCGAGCTCACCGTGTTCGAGCAGCTCGTCGCGGCGGGGACCACCGTGACGAGCATCGGTCCGGCGCGGTTCTCGGGCTCGGGGCTGACCGAGGCCGCCCTGCGCGGCCCGACCTACCGGGCGGCCGAGTCCCTCGAGGCCCGGGTGGACGCGACGGTGGACGCGCTGCGCAAGCCGGGCGTCGCGTACCTCTACTGGGGGGACGTCGACAAGGCGGGCCACCACCACGGCTGGGGCTCGTGGCAGTGGGGTGACGCCCTCGCCGCGCTCGACAGCGAGCTCGGCCGGCTCGCGCGGATGCTGCCCCGCGACACCGTGCTGCTGGTGACCGCCGACCACGGCATGGTCGACGTGGACCGCGCGGAGCGCTGGGACGTCGCCACGGACCGGGCGCTGGGCGAGGGCGTCGAGCTGGTCGCCGGCGAGCCCCGCGCGCTGCACCTGCACCTCGCACGCGGTGTCGACCCGGCGACCGTGGCCGACCGCTGGCGCGACGTGCTGGGCGGGTCGGCCGTCGTCGTCACGCGGGCCGAGGCTGCTGCCGAGTCGTGGTTCGGGGAGATCTCCGCGCACGTGCTGCCGGTGATCGGCGACGTGGTCGTCGCGATGACCGGCCGGGCGACCGTCGTGGACTCGCGGACCCAGACGGCGGCCTCGCTCGACCTCGTCGGCGTGCACGGGTCCCTGACCCGCCTCGAGATGCTCGTCCCGTGCGTGGTGGTCGCCTGATGGCCGAGCTGGTCTTCTTCTCGGGCACCATGGACAGCGGCAAGTCGACGCTCGCGCTCCAGATGCACCACAACCACGCGGCCCGGGGCCGGGACGGCGTGCTGTTCACCCGGCAGGACCGGGCCGGCGCCGCGACCATCTCCTCGCGGCTCGGCCTGACCCAGAGCGCCCACGAGGTCGACGACACCACCGACTTCTGGTCGGACGTCATCTCGCGGCGGACGCACGGGCAGCCCGTCGACTACCTGATCGGCGACGAGGCGCAGTTCTACACGGCCGCCCAGGTCGAGCAGCTCGCCCGCGTCGTCGACGAGCTCGCGGTCGACGTCTACGTGTTCGGCATCTCGACGGACTTCCGGGCCCGACTGTTCCCCGGCGCCGCCCGGCTGGTCGAGCTGGCCGACCGGGTCGAGATCCTGCAGGTGCGCGCGCTGTGCTGGTGCGGCGCTCGGGCCACGCACAACGCCCGGACGATCGGCGGCACCATGGTCGTCGAGGGTGCTCAGGTGGTGGTCGGTGACGTCGAGGCCGACGCCGACGAGGTCGCCTACGAGGTCCTGTGCCGCCGGCACCACATGCGTCGGATGACGGCCGCGGCCGCCCGCGCGTCGTCGTCGTCGACCAGCGTCGAGCTGAGCCGCTGAGCCGCTGGAGCCGCTGGAGCCCTGAGCCCTACTCGGGCTTCGCGCCGAAGACGATCTCGTCCCAGCTGGGCACCTTGGCGCGGCCGCGCCGGCCACGGGGCCGTTCGGTCTCGTCGTGCTCGGCCGCGGGCGCGGCGGGCGTGGTGACCGGCTCGGGGACGGCGGCCGGCGGGGGATAGACGACGGCCTCGTCGGGGGCGTCGACGGGGTGCGCGCCCGGCACCGAGGTGTCCAGCCGACCGAAGTCGAACGCGTGCTGCGGGCCGAACCCCTCGAACGCCTCGGCGTCGTCGTCGTCGTCCTCGTCCCCGAGCTCGACGGCCTGGCGGACGCCGCGGCGGCTGCGCAGGTCGTCCAGCAGGGACGCGGTCTCCTCGTGCGGGTCGGGCGTCGGCTCGACGGGCTCCACGGGCTCGCTGTCGTCCTGGCGCAGCGTCGGGACGTCGCCCTGGAAGTCGAAGACGACGTCGCGGACCGCCGCGAGGTGCCGCCGCGAGACGGGCTCGTCCGCGATCTCGGTCTCGGAGAGCCAGCGGGCCTCGTCCTCGTCGGCCACGACGGTGCGCTTGGCCGGGTCGAACGTCCAGCGGGCCTCGTGCTCGGCGTCGCCGACGGCGAACCTCGCGAGCACGACCCACGGGCCGGACGCGTCGCGGGCGGCGTCCCAGGCGAGCGAGCCGAGGTCGACGCCGCGCGCAGCGAGCCGGTCCGTCACCAGGTCGCCGAGCGTCGGCGCGCCGATGTCGCGACCGACGCGCGTGCCCCGGGCCTGTTCGGCGATGTGCTCGCGCTCGGCCAGCACCGGACCCTCGTACCGCCGCACGCGCTCGATGGGCAGGCCCGCGTCGTCCGCGACCTCCTGGGTCGTGGCGCCGGCGCGGATGCGCGCCTGGATCTCCCGGGGGCTGAGCGTGCCGGCGCTCTCCGCGCGCAGCTGCTCGAGCTGCGGTCGGTCGCGACGCACAGCAGCCCGCAACGGCTCGTCGATGCGCAGGCGGAAACGCGCCCCGTCCGGGGCCACCAGGACGAGATGCTCCCCGTCCTCGTGCAGACCCACCAGCTCCAGCTCACCCATGCGACCTCCCGGTAACTCGGCACGAGCCTGCCACCGATCGGCCGCGACGGCGCGCACCCCGGACGGTGCGCCGCGCATCGGCTGCCGGGCCGTCGCTGCGATGATTCCCCGCGTGGACACCGACATCCCCCTCGAACCGGTCCTCGAGCTCGTCGGGGTCTTCGTCGGTTCGATGTCCGGCGCGCTCGCCGCCGTGCGCAAGCAGTTCGACGTCTTCGGCATCCTCGTGCTCGGCTGGGCGGCAGGGCTGGGCGGCGGCATCCTGCGGGACGTGCTCATCGGGGCGGTCCCGCCCGTCGGCATCTCGAACTGGCGCTTCATCGTCACCGCCGTCGCCGGCGCGGCCCTCATCTACTTCTTCCATCCGCGGCTCGAGCGCGCGCGGCGGTTCATCGTGGTGCTCGACGCGGGCGCGCTCGCGCTGTTCAGCGTCGTCGGGACGACCAAGGGGCTGGAGTACGGCACGACCCTCACCGCGGCCGTCATCGTCGGCGTGATGAGCGGGGTGGGCGGGGGAGTGCTGCGCGACCTGCTCTCGGGCGAGGTGCCGGTGGTGCTGCACCACCGGCAGCTGTACGCGATCCCGGCGCTGCTCGGCTCGACGGCGACGGCCGTCCTCTGGTGGCAGGGCGCGCTGACCACCGCGACGAGCGTCACCGTCGTGGTCGCCATCTTCGCCCTGCGGGTGCTCGCCCTGCGCTACCAGCTGAAGGCTCCCGGTCCGTGGCGCGGCACCGTCCGCTGACAGGATGAGCGGGTGAACCCCGACGATCCCGACCAGGTCCGCCCGCTCGTCGCCGTGGCCGAGACCCTGGCCCGCGAGGCCGGCGCACTGATCCTCGAGGGCCGGCGGCAGCACGTGTCCGTCGCGGCGACCAAGTCCAGCGCCCAGGACGTGGTGACGGCGATGGACCTCGCGTCCGAGGCGCTGCTGCGTCGCCGGCTCGCGGAGCTGCGTCCCGACGACGGGATCCTGGGCGAGGAGGAGGGCTTCGAGAGCGGCACCTCCGGGATCACGTGGGTGGTCGACCCCATCGACGGGACGGTCAACTACCTCTACGGGCTGCCCGCGTACGCCGTGTCGGTCGCGGCGGTCGTCGGCCCTCCGGAGCCCGCATCGTGGACCGTCGTGGCCGGCTGCGTGTTCGCCCCGGAGGACGGTCGGTCGTACACGGCGGGGCGTGGGCTCGGCGCGCGGCTCGGCGGGCGCGAGCTGCACGCGAACCCCGCGCGACCGTTGATCGACTCCCTGGTGGGCACGGGATTCGGATACACAGCCGCCCGGCGGCGGTCACAGGCGCGGATCGTCTCAGAACTGTTGCCGCAGGTACGTGATATTCGTCGCGTCGGATCGGCCGCGCTGGACCTGTGCACCCTCGCCGCCGGGGGGCTCGACCTGTACTTCGAGCGCGGTCTGCAGCCGTGGGACCTCGCCGCCGGCGCCTTGGTCGCGCAGGAGGCAGGTGCGCAGGTCACGGGCCTGCGCGGGCAGCCGGCGCAGGAGTCCATGACCGTGGCCGGTTCGGCCGAACGGGTGACGGAGCTGATCGCCCTCCTGGAGGGCCTCGGCGCCGATTCCGACGTCTGAAAACGCTCCCACGGCAGGTGTGACGAAAATGGTCGCGCGTCCGGTTCGCTCGTGGCTCGAAAGTGGTGCAGAATCCCACCGCGCGGGAACAAAAAGCACGTCGCCTGCATTGATCCGCGTACGAGATTCCATCCAGACACGGAGTGTGACGCCACACATGGCTACCGACTACGACGCCCCGCGCAAGACCGAGGAGGACCTGAGCGAGGACTCGCTCCAGGAGCTCCAGGCTCGGCGCTCCGACAAGAACTCGGGCGTGGTGGACGAGGACGAGACCGAGGCGGCCGAAGGGTTCGAGCTCCCGGGCGCGGACCTGTCCGGCGAGGAGCTCTCTGTGCGCGTCCTTCCTCGGCAGGCGGACGAGTTCACCTGCTCGAGCTGCTTCCTGGTGCACCACCGCAGCCAGCTCGCCTACGAGCGCGACGGTCGACCCGTCTGCTCCGAGTGCGCCGCCTGAGCAGCTCCACCGAACCACGACTGACCTGAGGGCCGGTCATCCCGCACGACGGGGTGACCGGCCCTCAGGCGTGCAGGGCAGCGGCGAGCTCGGCCGGGTGGCGGGTGGAGACGACCCAGTAGGGCGTCGGGTCCTGCGGGTCCCGGAGCTCCACGCGCACGGCCGTGTGGATCCAGCCCCGCAGCACCAGGTGGGCGCGGGCGTCGAGGCGGGGGCCCAGCTCGGCCTTGGTGGCGGCGGCGTCGAGCGGGACCGCCGCGCCGAGCAGGCTCACGGGGATGCGCGCGGAGCCCGCGCGGAACGTCCCGTCCGTCACCTCGACCCGTGGAGCGGCGACGACGAGCACCGCAGCGCCGACGCCGACGACCGCCAGCCCGATCACGGCGGCGAGCCGCACGTCGACCGGGACGAACGCGATCGACATCATCAATGCGAAGACGACGAGCAGCACCCAGCCGAGCGGACCGAGCCACAGCCGCTCGGCGTACGGGGGTGCGGTGGTGTGCGCGGGGGGCATGCACCCAGCATCCCATCCGGCGGGTAGGGTCTGGCCCCGTGACGGCCGACCCCAGCACCGAGGTGCTCCTGCTCCGCCTCGACCCCGACCTGCCCGCACCCGCGTACGCGCACCCCGGTGACGCCGGCGCCGACCTGGTCTCCAGGATCGACGTCGTCATCCCGCCGCAGGGCCGGGTGACCGTGCCCACGGGCGTGGCCATCGCGCTGCCGGACGGGTTCGCCGCGTTCGTGCACCCGCGCTCGGGCCTGGCCATGCGGCACGGGCTGACGATCGTCAACGCGCCCGGCACCGTCGACGCCGGCTACCGCGGCGAGATCGCGGTGACCCTGCTCAACACGGACGTCGAGCACGCGCTCGAGCTGCACCGGGGCGACCGCATCGCGCAGCTGGTCGTCCAGCGCGTCGAGCGGGTGCGTTTCGTGGAGGTCGAGCAGCTGCCCGGGTCGCACCGCGGCGAGGGTGGCTTCGGCTCCAGCGGCGGCTGGAAGGCTGCACCGACCGCGTAGGTCGGGACTACTGTCGAGACGTAGGCAACTGATGCGCGCGGGCGCGTCGAAGAGGAGTGAGCACGTGGCGCTGTTCCGGCGTGGTGGGAAGGATCCCGCCACCGATGACGCGGTGACCGAGGCCGAGGACGTCGACGCGACGAGCACGGTCGACGACGAGACCGACGTCGAGCCGCCCGCACCCGTCGCACGCACGGGCGGCCCGTGGGACTCCTCGCAGGTCGACGACGACCTCCCGCGGGTGGACCTCGGGGCGATCCTGCTGCCGGGGCTCCAGGGCATGGAGCTGCGGATGGAGATCGACAAGGCGACCGACGTCGTCTCCGCGGCGTCGATCCTGCTCGACGGCTCCTCGCTGCAGGTGCAGGCTTTCGCCGCGCCGCGCACCGACGGCATCTGGGACGAGATCCGCGCGGAGATCGCCGAGTCGGTCACGCAGCAGGGTGGCTCGGCCGACGACCTGCCCGGGCCGTTCGGCCGCGAGCTCCTGGCCCGGCTGCCCGTCCGCACCCCCGAGGGCCGCACCGGCCACCGGCCGGCCCGCTTCATCGGCGCGGACGGCCCCCGGTGGTTCGTGCGCGGCGTGATCACCGGGCGCGCGGCCGTGGAGCCCGCCGCCGCGACCGCGCTCGAGCAGCTCTTCGCGGGCATCGTCGTGGTGCGTGGCACGGACGCCCGCCCGCCGCGTGACCTGCTGACGCTGCGGCTCCCCGGTCCGGGGACGCCGAACCTCGAGCCCGCCGCCCCGTCGGAGGGCACGCCCGCGACGCCGGACTTCGACCCGCTGACCCGCGGCCCCGAGATCACGGAGATCCGATGAGCCTCAAGGAACGCCTGAAGAAGGCGGTCGCCTCCCAGGCCGAGATCGAGGCCGACGAGGAGCGTGCCGACGCGCACCGCTCGGTCGGCTGCACGCCGGTCGACCAGCTGACGGACCGCTCGCGGGCGAGCGTCTCCGGTGTCATCCGGTCCGTCACGCTGCGCCCGCGCGAGGGCGTCCCGGCGCTCGAGGCGGAGCTGTACGACGGCAGCGGCTCGCTGGACCTGGTCTGGCTCGGCCGCCGCGAGATCGCCGGTGTCACGCCCGGCCGTCGCCTGAAGATCGAGGGCCTCGTGTGTCTCATCGACGGCCGGCGCACCGTGTTCAACCCGCGCTACGAGCTGCGGCCGCGTCCCGGTGAGTGAGCCCGGGACCGGGGACCCGCGGGAGCCGGACGACGCGGAGCGCCTCCTGGAGGCCGTGGATGACGTCGTCGACCCGCAGGACGGCCCGGTGCGGGGCATGCGCGTGCTGGCGTCGGACACGTTCTCGGCCTCCGACGCCGTCGGCGGCACGCGGGGGATCGTCGAGTCCGTCGCGCCCGGTCTGCTGTTCGTCGTCGTGTTCGTCGCGACCGGGCAGCGGCTCGCGCCGGCGCTCGTGGTCGCCCTGGCCGCCGCGGTGATCACCGTCGTCGTGCGGCTCGTGCAGCGCCAGCCCCCGACGATGGCGTTCGGCGGCTTCCTCGGCGTCGCGATCGGCGTGTTCTGGGCGTGGAAGACCGGCAACGCGAAGGACTTCTTCGCCTACGGGCTGTGGGTGAACGTGTCGTGGTTCCTCGGGACGCTGCTCACCGTCCTCGTCGGCTGGCCGCTGGTCGGACTCGTCGTGGGGCTCTTCTCGAAGGCGGGGCCCCTCAACGACGGCGGCTCGTGGGCGGGGGCCGTCGCCTGGCGGCACGACCGGCCGCTGCGCAGGCGCTACGCGCTCGCCACGCTGCCGTTCGTCGCCCTCTTCGGCCTGCGCCTGGCCGTCCAGCTGCCGCTGTACCTCAGCTCCGAGGTCACGTGGCTGGGCACGGCCAAGCTGGTCATGGGCCTGCCGGGGACCGCGCTGGCGCTCTGGGTCAGCTGGCTCGTGGTCCGCGGGTCAGCAGCGCTTCCAGCTCAGCCTCGTCCGCTTCCCGAGCCGTGACGAACAGCAGCTCGTCCCGGCCCTCGAGCGTGTCGTCGGCGCTGGGCGCGATCGGTCGCGCGTCACGCACGATGCACGCGAGCACGGTGTCAGCCGGCCACTCGATCTGACCGACGCGGACCCCCGCGAGCGGCGAGTCCTCGGGCAGCGTGAGCTCGAGGATGTCCGCGCGGGACTGGTGGAACGTGAAGATCCGCACCAGGTCGCCGACGGTCACGGCCTCCTCGACCATGGCCGTCATGATGCGCGGCGTCGACACGGCGACGTCCACGCCCCAGGCCTCGTCGAACATCCACTCGTTCTTCGGGTTGTTCACGCGCGCGACCGTGCGGGGGACGCCGAACTCCGTCTTGGCCAGCAGCGAGATGACCAGGTTCRCCTTGTCGTCGCCGGTCGCTGCGACGACCACGTCGGCGTCCTCGGCCTTGACCTGGCGGAGCGTGGGGAGCTCGCACGCGTCGGCCAGCAGCCAGTCGGCGTCGGCGACCTGCGAGACCCGCATGGCGGACGGCTGGCGGTCGATGAGCGTGACCTCGTGGCCGTGCCCGAGCAGCTCGCGTGCGATCGAGCGGCCGACCGAGCCGGCACCCGCGATGACGACCCTCATGCCTCCACCGCCGGGGGTGTGGTGAGGACCCGTTCGACCAGGGCGGACGAGTCCGCCCGCATGAGCACGTGCACGGTGTCGTTCTCCTGCAGGACGGTGGTGGACGTCGGCAGGATGCCGTCGCCGTAGCGGGTGACGTACGCGACGCGGGCGCCGCTGGCCTCCTCGAGGGTGCGCAGCGGCTTGCCCACCCAGCCCTCGTGGATGTCGATCTGCGAGAGCTGGATCTGGCCGGACGCGTCGCGGTACTCGTCGGAGGCGCCCATGGGCAGCAGGCGGCGCAGGACCTGGTGGGCCGTCCACGTCACGGTCGCCACGGTCGGGATGCCGAGGCGCTGGTAGATCTCGGCGCGGTGGGGGTCGTAGATGCGCGCGACGACGTTCTCGATGCCGAACGTCTCGCGCACCACCCGCGCGGCCAGGATGTTCGAGTTGTCGCCGTCCGAGACGGCGGCGAACGCGAAGGCGTCCTCGATGCCCGCCTGCGTGAGCGTGTCGCGGTCGAAGCCGAGGCCCGTGACCTTGTTCCCGCCGAAGTCGACGAGGCGCCGGAACGCCTCAGGGTTCTGGTCGATGACCGAGACGGAGTGTCCGTTGTCCTCGAGGCTCTTGGCGAGGGTCGCCCCGACCCGGCCGCATCCCATGATCACGAAGTGCACAGTGCGGCACGCTATACCGTGACGGGGCTCGCCGGTGCGTGTGGTGTGGCCGGCCCCCGGCGGGCCTAGCATTGCGCATCGTGTCGGACCTCTCGGATGCCGCCAAACGCCTGTTGCTCGGACGTCCCGTCCGCAGTGACCTGCTCGGCCACACTCTCCTGCCGAAGCGCATCGCGCTGCCGGTGTTCGCGTCGGACGCACTCTCGTCGGTGGCGTACGCGCCCGACGAGATCCTGCTGACGCTCTCCCTCGCCGGCGCGGCCGCCCTGGTCGTCTCGCCGTGGGTCGGTCTCGCGGTGGTCTTCGTGATGGTGGTCGTCGTCGCGTCGTACCGGCAGAACGTGCACGCCTACCCCTCCGGCGGCGGTGACTACGAGGTCGCCACGACCAACCTCGGCCCCAACGCCGGCGTGACCGTGGCCAGCGCGCTGCTGGTCGACTACGTGCTCACGGTGGCCGTGTCGATCTCGTCGGGCGCCCAGTACGCCGCCACGGCGTTCCCGCCGCTGAGAGGGCACGAGGCGGCGTTCGCGGTGGGGCTGGTGGTCCTGCTCACGGTCGCCAACCTGCGGGGCGTCAAGGAGTCCGGGAGTCTCTTCGCCATCCCGGTCTATCTGTTCATGTTCGCGATCGGCGCCGTCGCCCTGGTCGGCGCGATCCAGCTGTTCACGGGCAACCTGCAGATGGCGGAGAGCGCGAAGTTCGAGCTGGCGCCGTCCGCCGCCTTCGACCAGGGCCTCACGGGCCTGGCCGGCTTCTTCCTGATCCTGCGCGCGTTCGCGTCGGGCTGTGCCGCGCTGACCGGCGTCGAGGCCATCAGCAACGGCGTGCCGGCGTTCAAGAAGCCCAAGTCCAAGAACGCCGCCACCACGCTGGCGCTGCTCGGCGGGCTCTCGATCACGATGATCATGGCGATCCTGCTGCTGGCGCGCGCGACGGGCGTGATGTTCGCCGACGACCCGCAGACCCAGCTGCTGGAGAACGGCGTGCCCGTCGGCGAGTCCTACGTCCAGCACCCCGTGATCAGCCAGCTCTCGTCCACCGTGTTCCACAGCGTCCCGTGGATGGCGGTGTTCGTCGCCATCGTCACGGGTCTCATCCTCGTGCTCGCGGCCAACACCGCGTTCAACGGCTTCCCCGTGCTCGGCTCGATCCTGGCGCGCGACGGATACCTGCCACGGCAGCTGCACACCCGCGGCGACCGGCTGGCGTACTCCAACGGCATCGTGACCCTCGCGCTGGTCGCGATCGTGCTGATCATCGCGTTCGACGCCGAGGTCACGCGCCTGATCCAGCTGTACATCGTCGGCGTGTTCGTGTCGTTCACGGTGAGCCAGCTGGGCATGGTCCGGCACTGGACCCGGCACCTGCGCACCGAGCCGGACCCGGCGACCCGCGCGCAGATGAAGCGTTCGCGCATCATCAACTCGGTCGGCCTGGTGATGACCGCGACGGTGCTCGTCGTCGTCCTCATCACCAAGTTCACGCACGGCGCGTACATCGCGATCCTGGCGATGGTCGTCGTGTTCGTGCTCATGCAGTCGATCCACCGGCACTACGCCCGTGTCCGCGAGGAGCTCGCGCTCGGCGCCGACGCCGAGTCGGCCCGGGCCCTGCCCAGCCGGGTGCACGCGATCGTGCTGGTCTCGCACCTGCACCGGCCGACCATGCGGGCGCTGGCCTACGCCCGGGCCTCCCGGCCGCAGGTGCTCGAGGCGGTCACGGTGGGGGTGGATCCGGAGGACGTCGTCGCGCTGCGCGAGCAGTGGGAGGCGCTCAGCATCCCGGTGCCGCTGCGCGTGCTCGACTCGCCGTTCCGCGAGATCACGCGGCCCGTGCTGACGTACGTCCGCTCGATCCGGCGGGACAGCCCGCGGGACCTGGTGGTCGTCTACATCCCCGAGTACGTGGTCGGGCACTGGTGGGAGCAGCTGCTGCACAACCAGAGCGCGCTGCGGCTCAAGGGCCGGCTGCTGTTCACGCCGGGCGTCGTCGTGGCCTCGGTGCCGTGGCAGCTGGCGTCCTCCGAGGGGCAGACGGGGCTCGAGGACCCCGTCCGGGGTACCGTTCCGCGTGGCTACTGAGACTGCAGACGACCGCTCGCTCGACCTCGTCGAGCTCGAGATCGGGCCGGTGGCCCACGGCGGGCACTGCGTGGCTCGGCACGACGGGCGCGTGATCTTCGTCCGGCACACCCTGCCCGGCGAGCGCGTCCGGGCCCGCCTGACGGACGCCGGGGACACCGCCAAGTTCTGGCGCGCCGACGCGGTGGAGATCCTCGAGGCGTCCCCGGACCGGGTCGAGTCGGCGTGGCCGGCCGCGGGTCCCGGTGGCGTCGGCGGGGGAGAGCTGGCGCACGTGGCCCTGCCCGCCCAGCGGGCGTGGAAGGCGGCGGTCCTGGCCGAGCAGCTGCGGCGGCTGGCCAAGCTCGACCTCGAGGTCCCGGTGCAGGCCGCGCCCGGCGACGACGAGCGCGGCGGGCTGGGCTGGCGCACGCGCATCGACCTGGTGACCGACGCCGAGGGTCGCGCGGGCATGCACGGCTTCCGGTCGCACGACATCCACCTGCTCGACTCGATGCCGCTGGCCAACGAGGCGATCGCGGCGCTCGACCTGTTCGGTCGCCGCTGGTCCGGTGGCGCGCGCGTCGAGGCGATCGCGCCGTCGAGCGGTGACGCGCCGCTCGTCCTGGTCGACGGCGCGCCCTTCGACGTGGGCCGCGGGCGCATGGACGGGCGCCCGAACGCCCGCACGGCCGTCAAGGAGCACGTCCAGTCCGGCGAGGTCGGCTACGACTTCCGCGTCGCCGGCGCCGGCTTCTGGCAGGTCCACCGCGAGGCGCCGGACCTGCTCGTCGCCGCGGTGCTCGCCGGGCTCGGGGACGTCGACGGTGCGGCCGTGCTGGACCTCTACTCGGGGGCGGGGCTGTTCACCGCGCCGCTGTCCGACGCCGTGGGCGAGACCGGCGAGGTCGTCTCGGTCGAGGGTGACGCACGCGCCGTGAAGGACGCACGCCGCAACCTGCACTCCCGCGCCAACGTCGAGCTGCACTCCGGTGACGTCGCCCAGGTGCTCTCCGGCCGGGTGGACTCCGACTCCGACGTCGTGCACGCCGACGCCGTCGTCCTGGACCCGCCCCGGACGGGCGCCGGTCGCAAGGTGGTCGCCGGCATCACCGAGCTGCGCCCTGAGCGCGTGGTCTACGTGGCCTGCGACCCGGCGGCCCTGGCCCGGGACATCGCCCTGTTCGCCGACGCCGGGTACGCGCTGGCGGACCTGCAGGCATACGACCTCTTCCCGATGACGCACCACCTCGAGGCGGTCGCCGTCCTGACCCGATGAGTGGGTGCGGGCGGTGGTGCAGCGGGCTAGCGTGGGAGGAGACGCCGGACCGCGCGGCCCGGCAGAGGGGAGCGGCACGGTGAGCGAGAAGGATGCGGTGAGCCGGCTGGCGGAGGCCAAGCGGCTGGTCACCCAGGAGCTGCACAAGCAGGGCACGCCCGACTACGACCCGCGGTCGCACCAGCGCGCGATCGAGGCCGAGCGCAAGGCGCAGGACGCGGTCGACGCGGAGCGGGCCGCCCAGCACTGAGCACCACCGACGCACGCCGCTGGGCCCCCGCGGGCGCGCGCCACGCCGACGTGGACGCGCGTGCGCGGGGGCCCGCGAGGATGTATCTTGATGTCGAGATAGTTCGCGACCCCGGCCCCCGTAGGCTGGGAGGTCGCACCGCCCAGCGGCCCGGGTGACCCCCATCCCCGGCAGCACCACCGGCAGACTCGCCAGCGAAGGAGCCCCCGTGAGCAGCGTCGACAGCTTCGGTTCGAAGGGAACACTGGAGGTCGGTGACGCCTCCTACGAGGTCTACCGCCTCTCGGCCGTGCCGGGGGTGGAGAAGCTCCCGTTCAGCCTCAAGGTGCTCGCCGAGAACCTCCTGCGGACCGAGGACGGCGCGAACATCACGGCCGACCACGTGCGCGCGCTCGCCGAGTGGGACCCGGACGCCCAGCCCGACACCGAGATCCAGTTCACGCCGGCCCGCGTGATCATGCAGGACTTCACCGGCGTGCCCTGCGTCGTCGACCTGGCCACCATGCGTGAGGCCGTCGTCGACCTGGGTGGCGACGCCAGCCGCATCAACCCGCTCGCGCCCGCCGAGCTGGTCATCGACCACTCCGTGCAGATCGACGTCGCCGGCCGCGCCGACGCGTTCGAGCGCAACGTGGCGCTGGAGTACGAGCGCAACCGCGAGCGCTACCAGTTCCTGCGCTGGGGCCAGACGGCGTTCGACGACTTCAAGGTCGTCCCGCCGGGCACCGGCATCGTCCACCAGGTCAACATCGAGTACCTGGCCCGCGTCGTCATGGTCCGCGACGGGCGCGCGTACCCCGACACCTGCGTCGGCACCGACTCGCACACGACGATGGTCAACGGCCTSGSCGTGCTCGGCTGGGGCGTCGGCGGCATCGAGGCCGAGGCGGCCATGCTGGGCCAGCCCGTGTCGATGCTCATCCCGCGGGTCGTCGGCTTCAAGCTGACCGGCAGCATCCCGCTCGGGGTCACGGCGACCGACATCGTGCTGACCATCACCCAGAAGCTGCGCCAGCACGGCGTCGTCGGCAAGTTCGTCGAGTTCTACGGCGAGGGCGTCGCGGCCGTGCCGCTGGCCAACCGCGCCACCATCGGCAACATGAGCCCCGAGTTCGGCTCCACCGCCGCGATCTTCCCGATCGACTCCGTGACGATCGAGTACCTGCGCCTGACCGGGCGCTCCGAGGAGCAGCTCGCGCTCGTCGAGGCGTACGCCAAGGAGCAGGGCATGTGGCTGGACCCGACGCTGGACAGCTACGTCCAGCCGGTGTTCTCCGAGTACCTCGAGCTCGACCTGTCCACGGTGGTCCCGTCCATCGCCGGCCCGAAGCGCCCGCAGGACCGCATCGAGCTGTCGCGGGCCAAGGAGCAGTTCCAGCGCGACCTGCCCACCTACGCGCCCGAGGTCACCAACGGGGTCGACGAGGCCGAGCGCGAGTCGTTCCCCGCGTCCGACTCGCCCGCGATCACCTCGTCCGCCATGCGCGTGTACCCGACGACCGACACCCAGGGCCGCTCGTTCGACCTGTTCCACGGCGCTGTCGCGATCGCGTCGATCACGAGCTGCACCAACACGTCGAACCCGTCGGTGATGATCGCCGCGGCGCTCGTCGCCAAGAAGGCCGTCGAGAAGGGCCTGACCGCGAAGCCGTGGGTCAAGACGTCGATGGCGCCCGGCTCGCAGGTGGTCACCAACTACTACGAGAAGGCGGGCCTCTGGCCGTACCTCGAGAAGCTGGGCTTCCACCTGGTCGGCTACGGCTGCGCCACCTGCATCGGCAACTCGGGCCCGCTGGACGAGAAGGTCTCGGAGACCGTGCAGGAGCACGACCTCGCCGTGGCCGCCGTGCTGTCCGGCAACCGCAACTTCGAGGGTCGCATCAACCCCGACATCAAGATGAACTACCTGGCCTCCCCGCCGCTGGTCATCGCGTACGCCCTGGCCGGGACCATGGACTTCGACTTCGAGTCGGACCCGCTGGGCCGCGACGAGGCCGGGCAGCCGATCTTCCTGCGGGACATCTGGCCGACGCCGGACGAGGTGCAGTCCACGATCGACGCCTCGATCGACCGCGCGATGTTCACCAAGGACTACGCCGACGTGTTCACGGGCGACGACCGGTGGCGCGCGCTGCCGACGCCCGAGGGCGACACGTTCGAGTGGGACCAGGACTCGACCTACGTGCGCAAGCCCCCGTACTTCGACGGGATGCCGGCGCAGCCCGCGCCGGTCGTCGACTTCCACGGCGCGCGGGTGCTGGCCAAGCTGGGCGACTCGGTCACCACCGACCACATCAGCCCGGCCGGCTCGATCAAGGCCGACAGCCCCGCGGGTCTGTACCTGGCCGAGCACGGCGTGGGTCGTCGCGACTTCAACTCCTACGGTTCGCGCCGCGGGAACCACGAGGTCATGATCCGCGGCACGTTCGCCAACATCCGCCTGCGCAACCAGCTGGTCCCCGGCGTCGAGGGCGGGTTCACGCAGAACCTGCTCACCGGTGAGCAGTCGTCGATCTACGACGCCTCGCAGGCCTACCAGGCCGCCGGCATCCCGCTGGTCGTCCTGGGCGGCAAGGAGTACGGCTCGGGCTCGTCGCGCGACTGGGCCGCCAAGGGCACCAGCCTGCTGGGCGTCAAGGCGGTCATCACCGAGAGCTTCGAGCGGATCCACCGCTCCAACCTCATCGGGATGGGCGTGCTCCCGCTGCAGTTCCCGGAGGGGGAGTCGGCCGACTCGCTCGGCCTGGACGGCACCGAGACGTTCGACATCACCGGCGTCACCGCGCTGAACGAGGGCACCACGCCGAGCACGCTGGCCGTGACGGCGACGAAGGCCGACGGCACGGTCGTGGCCTTCGACGCGGTGCTGCGCATCGACACCCCCGGCGAGGCGGACTACTACCGCAACGGCGGCATCCTGCAGTACGTCCTGCGCTCGCTCGTCAAGGCCTGACGCACTCGTCCGCGAGCCCGGTCCCGGTCGGGGCCGGGCTCGCGGCGTGCTCGGCACGGGTGGCCACGCGTTGTGAGGGCGGACGGCGCGGCCTAGCCTCGCGGGATGACCGATGAGCGCCAGGTCCCGTTCGGTCCGGCCCCTCGGCCCACCAGCGACGCGGAGATCGCCGGCCGGGTCCGAGAGCTCCTGTCCACCCTCGGTGGGCCCGGTGCTCGCGGGCTGGACCAGGTGGTCGTCACCGCGTCGCTCGACGGCGCCGACATCTCGGCACTGGTCGTCGATGCCTCCGGCGTCGCGATCGATCTCGACGGACCGCACCCCATGCGCCCCTCCGCCGTCGAGGTCGCGCACCGCGAGCCGGCGGTCCTCCACAGGCTCGAGGTCGTCGCCCACCCGGTGACCGTCGCGGCTGTTCCCGTGGACGTCGACATCGTCATGAGCGAGGTGCCCTTCGCCTGGGCCACCAGCTCCAAGGACGAGCTGGTCATCGAGGTGCAGCCACCGTCCCAGAGCGCCCCGGTGGTGGGTACGGCCCGGTTCTCCGCGCCCCGGAAGGACATCGAGGCCGCGGCGCGGGCGATGCTCGGCGACGAGCTCAGGAAGCGGGGGTTCACGCTGACCGCCCTCGACATCGAGCTCGAGAACCTCGGGCCGCGCGCGCTGTCCGTGCGCGCCGAGGCGACGGTGAGGAAGAGCGTCGTGCGCGCCGCGGTCGAGGTGACGGCCGAGGCCCGGATCGACGACGCGCTCGTGCTCTCGGTCCGCGACGCGGAGATCTCCAGCAGCAACCCGATCGTGAGCGCGCTCGTCGCGCCGTTCCGCTCGAGGATCGCGGCCGTGGCAGCCCGCAGGATCGACCTCGCTGCCCTGCTCCCGGCGGGCGTGTCCGTCACCGACGTGAGCGTCGTCGCCGGCGTCGACGACGTCGTCGTCTCCGTCGCGGTGGGGTAGGGAGCGAGGTTCGACGCCTCGACCGTCAGGAGAGACGGGTGCCGAACCCGCCTGCCGTGACCGTGGCGTACGAGCGGCGCACGACCTCCTCGAGGACGGCCAGGTCGACCGTGTCCAGGTCCTTGACGTAGAGGCAGCCCCTGCCGAGGGTGTGCGGCCCGAGGGCCGCCAGGAGGTCGGCGTGCGCGTCGACGCCGTCGGGGAGGTAGATCGACGTCGCACCCCTGCGTGGCGAGAACCCCGCCGCGGCCATGTCGCCCTCGCGGCCCGACGGGTAGCGGTAGTGGTACGTGCCGAAGCCGACGATGCTCGGGCCCCACATCCGCGGCGGCTGCCCCGTCACGCGGGTCATGAGGGCCACCAGGCGCTCCGCGTCCCGCCGTCGGACCGGGTGGTCCACCGCCGCGATGAACGCGGCGACGTCGGCGTCGGTGGCCGTCGTCTTGTTCGGGGTGTCCGCCACGGCCTCAGTCCCCGGGCTGTGCCGGCACCACGGCGATCCCGGCGGTGGCGAGCTCGTCGAGGGCGGCGGCCGAGGAGTCGGGTGCCACACCGGCGACGAGCTCGGTCAGGACGCGCACGCCGAATCCCGCGTCCTGGGCCTCGAGCGCCGTCGCGCGGACGCAGTAGTCGGTGGCCAGGCCGACGACGTCGACGCTGTCGACCCCGTGCCGGCGCAGGGTCGTCGCCAGGTCTGCGGTGTCCGGCCCGGCGCCGAGGATGCGCCCCTCGAACCCCGAGTAGTCCTGGCGGGACTCGCCCTTGACCACCTCGACCAGGCTCTCGGCCGGCAACCGGAGGTCCGGGTGGTACTCGGCGCCACGGGTGTGAGCGACGCAGTGCACGGGCCAGGTGTGGACGTAGTCGGGCTCGACGCCGTCGGCCGCGAAGTGCCCGTCGTTGGTGTCAGGCAGCGGAGCGTGCCAGTCGCGGGTGGCGACGACGAGCTCGTAGTCGTCCGCGTTCGCGTTCAGGTACGCGGAGATGCCGGCGGCGACCCGGGCCCCACCCGTGACGGCCAGGGAGCCGCCCTCGCAGAAGTCGTTCTGCACGTCCACGACGATCAACGCGGTGCTCATGACGACCGGCTCCGTTCCCTCGGTGCGAGCCTAGGCCGACTCACCCGTCGGCGAGGGCCTGCGCGATCCCGTGCCGGCCGATCTCCGCGAGGGTCGGGTGGTCGACCGGGTGCATCTGCAGCATGACCGCCATGTGCAGCGCCCAGGCCCGTGCCCGTCGCCACGTCGCGTCGTCGTACGCGAGCCGGTCCCGGAAGGCCGCCCGTCCCTCGGCGTCGAACGTCAGCCACGCGGTCGACAGGTCGGACGCCGGGTCGCCGGAGGTCACGTCCCCGAAGTCGATGACCGCCCGCAGGTGACCGTCGTGGACCAGCAGGTTCGCCGGGTGGGGGTCGCCGTGCAGCCAGAGGGCCGGCCCGTCCCAGTCGGGAGAGGCTGCCAGCGAACGCCAGGTCTCGAGGATCCGGTCACGGTCGGGCAGGGCGAGGGCGTCGAGCCGTTCGCGCAGCGCGGGCTCGCGGGGCGCGATCGGGACGCCGCGGAACGGGTTGACCGGCGCGTCGTCGGGCGCGGGACGGTGCAGCGCGACGAACACGTCGGCCAGGTGCGTCGCCCACGCCGTGCGACCGGGCACGGGGGTGCGGTGCGCGGCCACGGCGTCGAACCACGGCACGACGCTCCATGGCCAGGGGTAGGTGGCCGACGGCAGCCCGACGCGGACGGGGACGGGCACGTCGACCGGCAGGCGCGGCGCCAGGACCGGCAGCCAGCGCTGCTCGTGGGCGACCAGGGGAGCGGCGATCTCGCGGACGGGGAACCGGGCGGCCAGGTGGTCGCCCAGCCGCCACAGGGCGTTGTCCCAGCCGGTGCCGGCCCAGGTCAGGGGCAGGTCGGCCAGGTCGGGGTGCTGCTCGGCCAGGAGGGCGCGGGCGAGCTGCTCCGTGACCTCGATCTCGGGGACGGGATGGACCACCTCAGCGGGCCGAGACGATGCGGTGGACGTCGTACGGCACGGACCAGCCGAGCGCGTCGAACATGCGCGCCAGCACGATCCCGGTGAACCCCCAGACCAGCAGGCCGTCCACGGTGAACGCCGGCGTCCGGACCACGCGGCCCCAGCGGGTGTGCTCGACGCTCGCGCGGTGGGCGGGGTCGAGCAGGTCCGCGACGGGGACGCGGAACACGTCGACCGTCTCGGCATGATCGACCGCGGCGACCACCGACGGCCTGGTCCACCAGGCCGGCACGGGGGTGACCAGGTGGTTGCTCACCGGGACGGGCAGCGGCGGGAGGGTGCCGAGGACGTCGACGCCGGACGGGTCCAGCCCGACCTCCTCGACCGCCTCGCGCAGGGCGGCCTCGCGCGGCCCGGCGTCGTCCGGCTCCAGGCGTCCGCCGGGGAACGCGATCTGCCCGGCGTGGTGGCCGAGCGTGCCCGAGCGGCGCTGGAGCAGCACGTCGAGGTCGCCGGCCACCGCGGGGGTGTCGGCGCGCGCGGGCAGCGCGTCCAGCACGCCGAAGAGCACCAGCACCGCGGCCGGTCGGGCCGTCGAGGGGTCCTCGAGCACCCGCGCCGGGTCCATCCGCCAGTCGATCCCGCGCGTGCACAGGTCGACCAGCTCGGCGCGCGCCCCAGCCTGCTCCGGGGTCGGGTCGGTCATCCGCGGGCCCGGACGAGCTCCCCGAAGCCGGCGAACATCTTCTCGGCGGCAGGGACCAGCCCCGGCAGGTGACGGGCCCCGGCGGCCCGGATCTCCTCGATCTCGTCCTCGCCGAGCTCGGCGACCATGTCCGGCGTCGAGAGCCAGAGGTCGAGCATCCCGGCGTCGAGCTCGGGGTGGAACTGCAGGCCCAGCGCGCTGCCGGCGCGGAACGCCTGCACGGGTGTCGCCTCCGTCGAGGCCAGGAGCGTCGCGCCCGGGGGGAGGTCGACGGCGTCGGAGTGCCAGTGCAGCACTGTCGGCCGGGTGCCCAGCGCGCCGAGCACCGGGTCCTCCACGTCGATGTCGACGGGAGCGAAGCCGATCTCGGTGGCGGCGCGCAGGTGCAGCCGGGCGCCCAGCGCGAGCGCGAGCAGCTGCATGCCGAGGCACACGCCGAGCACCGGGACGTCGGCGTCGACCGCGGCCGCGAGCAGCGCGCGCTCGGCAGCCAGGCCCGGGTGACCCGGCACGTCGTCGGCGTCCATCGGTCCGCCCATGACGACGACGCCCGAGATCTCGTCGAGCGACGGGAGCCGCGCATCGTCGAGGTCGATCACCGTGCGGACCCGGATCGGCGCGTCGAGGCCGCGGGCGATCAGGCCCGGGCCCTCGTGCGGCGCGTGCGTGACCACGAGGACGGGACGCATCGCGCTCACCACCCGTCGGGCAGCGGGCGCCCCTCCTCGTAGCCCGCGGCCGACTGGATGCCGACGACCGCGCGCTCGTGGAGCTCGTCGATCGACGTGGCGCCGACGTAGGTCGCCGCCGAGCGGACGCCCGCGGTGATGGTGTCGATGAGGTCCTCGACGCCGGGCCGGCGGGGGTCCAGGAACATCCGGGAGGACGAGATGCCCTCCTCGTACAGCCCCTTGCGCGCCCGGTCGAACGCCGAGCCGCCGCGGGTGCGGGCGGCCACGGCACGCGCCGACGCCATGCCGAACGACTCCTTGTAGAGCCGGCCGTTGCCGTCCTCGTGCAGGTCGCCGGGGGACTCGTGCGTCCCCGCGAACCACGAGCCGACCATGACCTGCGACGCGCCGGCGGCCAGTGCGAGGGCGACGTCGCGCGGGTGCCGCACGCCGCCGTCGGCCCACACGTGCTTGCCCAGGCGACGGGCCTCGGCCGCGCACTCGAGCACGGCGGAGAACTGCGGGCGGCCCACCGCGGTCATCATGCGCGTGGTGCACATGGCGCCGGGGCCGACGCCGACCTTGACGATGTCCGCGCCGGCGGCGATGAGATCGCGCGTGCCCTCGGCGGTGACGACGTTGCCCGCCACGACCGGCACCTGCGGGTCGAGCGAGCGGACCGCGCCGAGCGCGTCGAGCATCTTGCGCTGGTGGCCGTGCGCGGTGTCCACGACGAGCACGTCGACGCCGGCCTCGAGCAGCTCGAGGGCCTTCTGCTTGACGTCGCCGTTGATCCCGACGGCCGCCGCGACGCGCAGGCGCCCGTCCGCGTCGACAGCCGGCTGGTAGATCGACGAGCGCAGCGCGCCGACCTGCGTGAGCACGCCGACCAGCTCGCCGTCGCGCACGACGGGGGAGAACTTGCGGCGCGAGGCGTGCAGCTGCTCGAACGCCGCCTCGAGGCCGCGCAGGCCGCCCTGCTCGACGACGGACAGGTCGACGGTGCTGGGCTGGGCGCTCATCACCTCGGAGACCTGGGTGAAGCGGTCCACGCCGCCGCAGTCGGCCTCGGTGACCACGCCGACGGGCTTGCCGTCCTCGACCACGACGGCGGCGCCGTGCGCGCGCTTGCCGATGAGCGTCAGCGCGGTGTGCACGGTGTCGTGCGGGCTGACGACGACGGCGCTCTCGATCACGGTGTGGCGCGCCTTGACGGACGAGACCACCTCGGCCACGACGTCGGTGGGCACGTCCTGCGAGAGGACGGTGATGCCGCCGCGGCGGGCGACCGTCTCGGCCATCCGACGACCGGCGACGGCGGTCATGTTGGCGACGACGATCGGGACGGTGGTGCCGGTCCCGTCGACGGCCGTGAGGTCGACGTCGAAGCGGGAGGCGACCTCGGAACGCGACGGGACGAGGAAGACGTCTCCGTAGGTGAGGTCTGAGGTGGCCGCGTGGCCAGGCAGGAAGCGCATGGGTGTTCCCCTTTCCGGTCCATGGTAGTCGCTCGGGGGYGGCTCTTCACGGGGCCTCCACACGGGCCTGACCTGC
>NZ_JBFULZ010000005.1:0-45478 GCF_054049635.1 Cellulomonas sp. P5_C6
CGGCACCAGACCGACGTCGCCCTGAACATCGGCGCGCTGAAGTCCGTCGGCGTCGACGTCGACATGGCCCCGCTGGACGAGGTCAGCACCCCCGTCGCCGCCCTCCGTGCCGGTCTGACCACGCTGCGAGAGGCTCTGAAGGCCGACGTGGGCCACTCGGCGCTGGCCGAGGCCGAGCACGCCCGCGACGCCCTGCTCCCCGCGATGGCGGAGGTCCGGGCGGCCGCGGACGCCCTCGAGGAGATCGTGGCCGACGAGCTGTGGCCCCTGCCGACCTACCAGGAGATGCTCTTCATCCTCTGACCGTCCTAGGGCCGGGCACCCTGACGAACCGGCGCCCCGGGGGCATAGGGTCCAACAGTCGTCACACGGGGTGCGAGTTCGTAACGCCGTCGAAACACTTGGTACACGGCGGAGAAACGGCCCGCTCGTAACCTCACCTTGCCCGACCCCACGGGTACCACCGACCGAGGAGCAGCGGATGTTCAGCAAGCCAGAGGAAGTCCTGGCGTTCATCAAGAGCGAGGACGTGAAGTTCGTCGACGTCCGGTTCTGTGACCTGCCCGGCACGATGCAGCACTTCAACGTCCCGGCCTACTCGCTGGAGCTGGACTTCTTCACGGACGGCCAGATGTTCGACGGGTCCTCGATCCGCGGGTTCCAGGCGATCCACGAGTCGGACATGAAGCTGATCCCGGACATCAGCACCGCCTACATCGACCCCTTCCGGGTCGAGAAGACGCTGAACATCAACTTCCACATCGTGGACCCGTACACCGACGAGCCCTACAGCCGCGACCCGCGTCAGGTCGCCGCGAAGGCCGAGGCGTACCTCAAGTCGACCGGCATCGCGGACACGGCGTTCTTCGCCCCCGAGGCCGAGTTCTACATCTTCGACGACGTCCGCTTCCACACGAAGCAGAACGAGTCGTTCTACTCGATCGACTCCTTCGAGGCGGCCTGGAACACCGGCCGCGAGGAGGAGGGTGGCAACCTCGGCCACAAGATCCCCTACAAGGGCGGCTACTTCCCCGTCCCGCCGGTCGACGGCTTCTCGGACATCCGCGACCAGATCAGCCTGCAGCTGGACGCCCTCGGCCTCGGTGTCGAGCGCGCCCACCACGAGGTCGGCACCGCCGGCCAGCAGGAGATCAACTACCGCTTCGACAAGCTCGCCATCTCGGGCGACAAGGTCATGCTCTTCAAGTACGTCGTGAAGAACGTGGCGCACGAGAACGGCAAGACGGCGACCTTCATGCCGAAGCCGCTCTTCGGCGACAACGGCTCGGGCATGCACGTCCACCAGTCCCTCTGGAAGGACGGCGAGCCGCTGTTCTTCGACGAGAAGGGCTACGGCGGCCTGTCCGACCTGGCGCGCTGGTACATCGGCGGCCTGCTCAAGCACGCGCCCTCGCTGCTGGCGTTCACCAACCCGACGGTGAACTCGTACCACCGCCTGGTCCCCGGCTTCGAGGCCCCGGTCAACCTGGTCTACTCGGCCCGCAACCGCTCCGCGTGCATCCGCATCCCGGTCACCGGTTCGAACCCGAAGGCCAAGCGCATCGAGTTCCGCGTGCCGGACCCGTCGTCGAACCCCTACCTGGCGTTCGCGGCCATGCTCATGGCCGGCATCGACGGCATCCAGAACCGGATCGAGCCGCCGGACCCGGTGGACAAGGACCTCTACGAGCTGCCCCCCGAGGAGCACGCCCTCATCCAGCAGGTCCCGGGCTCGCTCGGCGAGGTGCTGGACAGCCTCGAGGCCGACCACGACTTCCTCACGGCCGGCAACGTCTTCACGCCCGACCTGATCTCGACGTGGATCGACTACAAGCGCAACGCCGAGGTCGACCCGATCCGCCTGCGCCCGCACCCGCACGAGTTCGAGCTCTACTACGACGTCTGAGTTGTCCGCTCTCCCCTAGCGAGAAAAGCCGCTGGTCGCTGCTCCGACCAGCGGCTTTTCTGTGCTCTGAGCAGTTCCCTCGCTCTCAAATCTCCGGCGGAGCGAGAGCGGAGCGGAAGACGCTCCCCCAGACGCGGAGTACCCCTGCCACCACGGGACCGGGACCCGCCTGGCGCGCGGACCGGGCGGACGTCGGGGCCTGAGGACGATCAGGCCGGACGATGCGCTCCAGCCATGCATCACGCTCGACGATCGCCCGGATGGCCGGGCAAGGACAGCCCAGCCACCCCCTGCGATGGCTGGGCCGGCGCTCGTGCGGCGACAGCGATCAGACCGCGCAGAGGAACCGTGAGCAGCGGGTCGATGGGCGCTCGGGCGAGTGCACCTGGCTGACGGTGGGCGGGCCCGCCGGCGACGAATGGGACTGGGCGGTGCTGCAGGCGCTGAGCCCAGCCGTGAACACGAGTGCGACGAGGAAACTGATGCCCTTCTTCATGATGCCCTCCGAGGTGGTCGGCGCCGCCGAGTACGGCGCTGGTGACCGTTGTCGTCCTCGCCGGTAACACGGCGCCGGGCAGCGGTAACACGGCGGTATCGCGGCCGTTGACCGGCCGGAACCCAGGGCGGACAGTCGGACGGTGGGCATCCAGGTGCTCGGTCCCCTCGCCGTCGGCGGCTCCGACGGCTACGGCCTGCGCGATCGCGTGGTCCTCGAGGTCCTGGTGGTCCGGGCCAACGCAGCGGTCGACACGGAGGTCCTCGCGGACGCTCTCTGGGCGCAGGCTCCGCCGGTCACCTGGCCGAAGGTCGTCCAGGGGTGCATCAGCAGGCTGCGGAAGCAGCTCGGCCCGGACGCGATCGAGACCACCGCCTACGGCGCCTACGTGCTGCGCGTGCACGAGGACCAGATCGACAGCCGGCGGTTCGAGCGCCTGCTGGGCCGGGCGCGCGACCATCTCGCCGACGGGGACCCGGACCGGGCGTCCTACGTGCTCGACGAGGCGCTGTCGCTGTGGCGGGGCCGGGCCCTGGCCGACCTCGACGAGTGGGAGCCCGGCCGCACCGAGGCGGAGCGGCTCGACGGCCTGCGGATGGAAGGCCAGGAGCTGCGGGTCGAGGCCGAGATCGCCGCCGGTCGCGCACGGGCAAGGCTGGACGACGCGCGGGCGCTGGTCAGAGAGGCGCCATTCCGTGAGCGACGGTGGGCGCTGTTCGCCCGGGCGCTCTACCAGTCGGGACGACAGACCGAGGCCTTGGACGTGCTGGGTCGAGCCAAGCGGATGCTGCGCGAGGAACTCGGGCTGGACCCCGGGACGGAGCTGCTGACCCTCGAGGCCGCAATCCTGAGACAAGACCCGGACCTGGATGGTGCGGAGTCGCTGACCACGAGCCTCGTCTGCCCATACCGAGGGCTGCTGCCCTACGAGAGCGAGGACGCGGAGACGTTCTTCGGCCGAGAGGTAGACGTGGAGTCGTGCCTGTCCCGGCTGCGTGAACGCGGGGTGCTCGCGGTGGTCGGTCCGTCGGGGACGGGCAAGTCATCCCTGGTCCGTGCCGGTGTCGTCGCCGGCCTCCGAGCCGAGGGTGTGGCGGTCGTCGTGACGACTCCGGGGAGCCGGCCGCTCGACTCCCTCGCGGCCCTGGCGGCTCGGCCACCGTTCCCGGTGCTCGTTGTCGACCAGGCCGAAGAAGCGGTGACCCTGTGCACTGAGGCGACCGAGCGGACGGCGTACCTCGACCGTCTCGCGGCGTACGACGCTCCGGTGGTACTCGCCCTGCGCGCGGACCGGCTGGGCGAGCTCTCGACGCATCTGGGGTTCGCCCGGCTCGTCGAGAAGGGTCTGTACCTGCTCTCTCCGATGAGCGAGACCAACCTCAGAGCCGCGATCGAGGGTCCGGCCCGGCAGGCGGGGCTGCGCCTCGAGCCCGGACTCGTCGACCTGCTTGCGCGCGAGGTGGAGGGCGAGCCGGGCGCGCTGCCGATCCTGTCGCACGTCCTGCGGCAGACCTGGGAGCGCCGGGAAGGGCCGACGCTCACGGTCGAGGGCTACCGCGCCACCGGCGGTATCCGGGACGCCGTCGCCCAGTCAGCGGAGAACCTCTACAACGGGTTCGACGAGCACCAGCAGGCCCAGGTCCGGGGAATGTTCCTGCGTCTCGTCGCACCCAGCAGCAACGACGGCGCGCCGATCCGCGCCCGCGTGCCTCGGGACAGGCTGGCGCTCGACGCGTCTCACGAGCGGCTCATCGACCTCCTGGCTGCAGCCCGCCTGGTCAGCAGCGACGAGGGTGATGTCCAGATCGCCCACGAGGCTCTCGCGCGGGAGTGGCCGCGACTGCGCGGCTGGCTGGAGGACGACATCGAGGGCCAGCGCGTCTTCCGCCACCTCACGGGTGCCGCCGAGGCGTGGGACGTCATGGAACGCCCCGACAGCGAGCTCTACCGGGGCGTCCGGCTGGCCGCCGCCACCGAGTGGGCCGACCGGCACCACGGGGAGCTGACGGAGACCGAGCAGTCGTTCCTGGACGCGTCAGGGAGGAACGCCGAGCGAGAGCTCCGGGCGAAGGCACGCAGCAACCGTCGGCTGCGGCTCGCGCTCGCGGGCGTCGCCACGTTGCTGGTCGTCGCGCTCGTCGCCGGAATCACTGCACTCGGTGCGGCCCGCCGGTCCGACGACCAGGCTCGGATCGCCGACTCGCGCCGACTCTCGGCCGAGGCCCTGACCACGACCGAACCCGATCTCGCCGCGCTGCTCGGCGTGCAGGCCGTGCGGCTCGACGACTCCGTCGCGGCACGCTCGGCGCTCCACGACATTCTCGAGCGGACCGGTGACCTGGTCGCCGTCACCCGCGGAGCCGGCAAATACCTGGACGTCAGCCCCGACGGGCGGACCGTAGCCGTGACCAGCGCATTCGGTACCGGCGACGGGGGTCAGACGACCTTCGACGCGCAGGACCTGACGAGAACGGGCGGACGGCCGGACCTGCGCACGTTGTCCCTCACGTACTCACCGGACGGCGCGAGCCTCGCCGTTGCGGTCGTCGACCCGGACCCGTCGGGGACCGACGTCGACCTGCCCGACCCGCACCCCGTCCGCATCCTCGACGCGCGGACGCTCGAAGAGAAGGAGACCCTGGGCGGCTTCCCCGAGGGCGCCTGGGTCGATTGGGATGCCCTGGTCTTCAGCGCGGACGGTTCACGGATCGCGGCCGTGACCTGGCGTGACAACTGGACCGACGAGGCCGTGGTCTGGGACGTCGCCCGGCCCGCCGAACCGGTCCTGCGCATCGCCATGCCGCAGATCTACGGCCGCGTCCTGCTCAGCCCGGACGGGCGGACCGTCTACGTCATCCAGAGGTACGGCACGGACAGTCTTCGCGCGTTCGACGTCGACTCCGGCAGGCTGCTGCTGGCCAGAACCCCCGAGTACCGGGGCGAACGGGAGGCGATCATCGCCCTGAGCCCCGACGGCTCGACGCTGGTCCACTCCGACGCCGACGGGGTGGTGGTCCTCGACGCCGCGACGTTCGAGCCGCGGTTCACCCTCGTCGGCGAGTCCGAGGGGGTCAACGCGCTCGAGTTCGGTCCGGACGGCAACCGGCTCGCGGCGGGCTACACCGACGGGAAGATCGTCGTCTGGGACCTCCCGACCCGTGGTCAGGCGCACGACTTCCTGGGGCACACCAAAGAGGTGACGGACCTCGCCTTCAGCCCCGACGGGGGCACCCTGTACTCCGTCGCACCGGACCAGATGCTCCTCGCGTGGGACCTGGACGGGACAGGCGGGTTCCCGGGGTGGCGTTCGTTCCCGACAGAGCCAGAGGGGATCGACCTCGCGCGCAGCATCCCGTCGCCGGACGGGGCAAAGGTCATGTACCAGTCGTACGGCAACGGCCTGGAGGGCCAGTCGATCCAGTTTCGCGACCTGGCCACGGGGGACCTCACCCCGCTCACCGAGGTGAGCTCCGTGGGGCCGGCCCTGTTCGCGTGGAGCCCCGACTCGAGCATGTTGCTGTCCGCGGACACCGACCCTGAGACGGGTACGCCCTGGCTGGAGCTGTGGGACCCCGAGACGGGAACGTCGATCCGGCGCAACGACCACGCGCCTGGAAACGCCGTGACCTTCACGCCCGACGGGCAGAAGATCGTCGCGATGAGCGTCGAATCCGTCTGGATGATCGATCCGACGACGCTCGAGGTAGATAAGCAGCCCGTCGCGCTGCCGGCGCTGAACGCCGAGGAGTGGGATGTCCCGGCGCTCAGTCCCGACGGCCGCACCTTGCTGGCGCGTCGATGGAGCGTCAACAAGACGCTCGCGGTGGTGGACCTCGCGACGGGTTCGACCCGCGACGTCCTGCTCGACGGCTACGCCGACACGGTGGCCTTCTCCCCCGACGGCACCAGGCTCGTCGTCTACTACGGCCTCGAGAGCCTGTGGGCCGTGATCGACGTCGCGGCCCTCCGCGCAGGACGACTCGAGTACGTCGTCGACAAGACCCGCTTCCCGAACAACCACGTCTGGGAGATGACCTACAGCGCCGACGGCTCGCAGATCATCACGGCCGGCAACGGCGTGGTGGACCTCTGGGACGCGAGCACCCTCGAGCCGCTGGGCAGCCTCACCGCCGGGAGCCCTGACGACGTCGCGATGGCACGACCGATGAAGGACGGGCACACCATCGTCATCGCTCAGCCGCGGGGAAAGGTGCTCACGTGGGACTCCCGGCCGCAGCACGTGATCGACATCGCCTGCCGCCTTGCAGGCCGGAACCTCACGCAGGCCGAGTGGAACCGGTACGTGGTGAACCGCGACTACGAGCCCACATGCCCCCACGTCGAGTAGCGGCCAGTTCGGCAGCCGGAGCCGTGGCCCGAGGGTCCGCCCGCGACCGCCCGGGTCGCCAAGCCCTGCCGACGTTCCAGGGCGCTGCTCCGCGAGATCATCGACCCCCACGCGTGAAGTCCGGCGTCATCTGCTGTTCGCCTCCAGCTCGCCGCGGCCGAACCGTTCGACGATGAGGCCGTGCCGCAGTCCGCGGTCGCTGACCGTCAGACGATCCATGCCGAGCTTGTCCATGACGGTGCGCACGATGCAGGCGCCGGCGAGGATCACCTCGGCGCGCTTGGGCTGCAGCCCGACGATCGACCGGCGTCCCTCGGCGTCCTGGGTCCGGTACAGCTCGATCTGCCGGTCGACCTCGGCGCGCTCGAGGACGGAGCCCTGGACCGCGTCCGCGTCGTACGTCTCGAGGCGCAGCGTGACGGCGGTGAGGTTCGTCATCGCGCCGCCCATGCCCACCAGGACGTCCGGGGTCGGCCGGTCGTCGAGCCGGTCCAGGTCGTCGCCGATCGCGGCCAGCGCCGCCTCGAGCGTCTCGCGGGTGACCTGTCCGTCGAGCCCGAAGCGCTCGGTGTAGCGGGCGGCTCCGACGTCGACGCTGAAGCGCTCGTCGACGGCAGCGCCCTGGCCGAACGTGAACTGGGAGCTGCCCCCGCCGGTGTCGAAGACCACGATCGAGCCGTCGGACGCCCCGAGGCCGGCGAGCGCGGCGACGTAGGCCAGCCGGCTCTCCTCCTCACCGGAGACGACCTCGATGGACACCCCCGTCTCCGCGTGGATGGTCTCCAGGACCTCAGCCCGGTTGCCGGCGATGCGCAGCCCGGCGGTCCCGACGGCAGCGATCTCCCTCACCAGGTACCTGCGGGCCTCCTCGACCATCCCCCGGATGGCCTCAGCCGTCCGTTCGAGCGCCTCGGGCGAGATGCTGCCGGTCTGTGCGAGGCCCGCACCGAGCTGGGTCACCTCGGCGCGGTCGACCAGCGTCTCCCACCCGCCGTCCGCGGCAGGCTGGCCGACGTGGAACTTCACGGAGTTGGTGCCCACGTCGATGGTCGCGTAGCGGGGCGGCTCCCCGTCGAACAGCGCACCCATGCCGCGCGGGTAGCTGGTGTTGACCCGGTTGCCCAGTCCGACGGCTCGGACGGCGGCCACGACCGCGTCGAGATCCTCCGACTCGATCGCGATCGTCCTGGTCGCCCACTCACCGAGCTCGACCTCGGAGAACTCGCCGATGCAGCCCTCGACGGTGTACCGGACGCGCCGCTTGTGGACGGGCACCGCGCGCACGCCCGGGTGGGGGTCCACGACCTCGCGGAGGAGCTCCTCGAGGCTGTACGTCTCGCGCGTCAGCTCGGGCACGGGCTCGCGCAGTGCCGCGAAGACGGCGTCGATGTCGCCGCGGCCGAGCGGGAACGCGGCCTTGAGGACCGGTTCCCACCGTTCCAGGCCGGCGGTGCCGACCTCGCGGAGCAGCTTGATGTCCATGAGCCCGTCGCGCACCTTGACGGTGTCGCCGCCCACCGACAGGAGGTAGAGCTCGTCGCTCTCCTTGCTCCCCGTCGGTGTCAGGCGGGCCAGGTAGTCCTCCGCGGGGCCGAACTGGACGCCGAACGTCCGCCACTCCCACCGCGGGATGATCTCAGTGCTCGACATCGGTCACCGGCTTGGCCTGCAGCTCCGCGGAGAAGAACTCCAGGGCGGTCTTGGTCTTGGTCTGCTGCGCCCCGGTGAGGTCGACGCCCTTGTCGGCGAGGAGCCGCCGCAGCTCGGCGGTGACGCCGAGCGCTTCGCCCGGGAGGCACTTCGTCGACAGCTCGAGGATGCGGGAGCCGTCCGGGTAGAACCACATCTCGGCGACGAGGCTGCGGTGGAACGTCTCCGGCACCACCTTCAGCTTGAGCACGAAGATCGGGCCCAGGACCGCCAGGTCGTCGATCGTCAAACCGTCGGGGGCGTGCTCGGCGAAGAACGCCCGCTGCTCCTTGGAGAACAGCTTGCGCAGCGGCTGCTCGCCCGACACCGCGGAGCGCACCGCCCTCGGCGGAAGCTTGCCCTTCAGCGACGCGGAGCACACGTAGCTGCCCGGCACGATGTCGACCTCGACGTTGAAGTTCGGCGACTTGCGGATCTCCCTGGGGAGGTCGGTGGGCACCACGGGCCGCAGCTTCACGACCGAGTCGTTCCCCCGTCCCTGGATCCGCCGCGCTCGCACCACGACACCTGCCTTGCTGAGCCGGAGATCAGGGGTGTCGAAGAAGTACACGTGGCGGATCTGGGCGTCGAGCGGGTCCAGCCCGAGAGTCGCCGTCGTCGATCGATGGGAGATCTCGGGCACCGTCAGCTTGAGCTCGACACTGTCAGCGCCCTGGATCAGCTCTCGGAGCCGAAGCAGGTCGTCCGACAGCAGTGGCAGGCTCCCCGTCGCAGTCACGTCACTCGCTCTCCGCCCGCGCCGCACGGGGCGCTCCGACACTTCGCAATCTACGCCCGCCGAGAGCCAGAAACAGGTCCTGACGTGGCCCGATACGCCCGTGTCACGCCGGCCCGCCGCTCACCCCTCGGGCGTCGCCCATCCCAGGTCGTCGCAGGTCTCGAGGAACTCCGCCGACGCCTTCTGGCGAGCCTCCGGGTCCCCGGCCGTGGCGGCCTCGAGGGAGCCGATCGCGGCCTCGAGACCGTGCTCGTCGCTCCGACCGGCGTGCTCGCGGGCCGTCGCCACGGCGTCCGGGTACGCGTCGTCCTCCTGGCCGCTGATCACCCACACGAAGACGTCGTGACAGGCGTCGGAGATGTCGGGGTCGGGGCCGCCGGCGCACCCGGTCAGCAGCAGGACGACGGGCACGAGGGCGAGACAGCCGCGGCCGCGGCGGCCGTCACGCACGGGGACGCTCGCCTGCGTCGCGGGAGAACTGCCAGCCTTCCGGAGCCGGGGGCCAGCTCGGGTCGGGCTCCCACCCCGGCGGGGGTGTCCATCCGGGCGGCGGTGGTGGCCACCCCGGCGGCGCCGCGAACACCGGTCGTCGCCGCGGGGTTGCGGCATAGACGACGAGCATCACGAACGATGCCGGCGCGACGAGCACGACCGCCAACGTGGCCAGCGAGGCGGCCTGGACCCAGGTGTCCGACGCCACGCCCGCGACGCCGAGGTTGTTCGGCAGGACCGCGCCGGCCCGGAGCACGACCAGCACGGAGACGGCCAGCGCACCGGCGGCCAGGATCATCGCGCGGGCGCGACGGCGCCGACGGACGTACGTGACGACGGACCAGACGAGCAGCGCCAGGCCCAGCCCGGTCAGCAGCACCGCCATGACCCCGAGCCAGGGTGCGGGCGACATCACGAGCTCGCCGTACGGCGCCGTCGTTCCGTCGGTGATCCCCCACCATGCCCACGTGGACTCGTCCTCCCCACGGGACGGGGTCCACGACGAGGTCAGCGGTACCCGGGGCGAGTCGATGGAGACGTCGACGACGTCCACGCCGTCCGGGCCGTCGGCCAGCAGCCACGTCACGGCATCGCGGGTGTCGAGCGAGACCTGGGGCTGCGGCCCTGGCCGGTACAGGTCCTGCGCGTCCACGACGACGAACGGGTACCCGCCACCGTTGGGGTCGACGCGGACCGTGCGCGACGACGCCGACGGGAACAGGCGTGCGCCGACCTCGTCGCCCCAGGCGCGCAGCTGCGCGTCGCTGCGGACGGTGGTGTCGTCGAGGTACAGCTCCGCCGTACCGGAGCCGTCGGCGTTGACGACGACGTCGAGCTCGGCCCCGTTCGTCTCGCCGGACGGCATGGCGGGGTCGCACGCCGACAGCGCCAGCGCCACGACCGCGGCCAGGGCGGCGGCAACCCATCGCTTCACGCTCGCACTGTGCCAGCCCGCGACCCGTGAGGGCCCCCCGCGCGGACGATGTTGCGATTCTGTGACTCAGTTCAGCGACGCGTCCTCGGCGAACGTCGAGACGATCGCCAGGTCGCCGCCCTGCCGTCGCAGCACCCGCCGCCACAGCTGCTCGGGCTCCGGGGTGAGCAGGTCGTCGGGCAGCGCGTCGAGCAGGTACCACGAGCGCTCGGCGAGCTCGCCCTCGAGCTGGTCGTCGCCCCAGCCCGCGTAGCCGGCGAACACACGGACCCCCACGACGTGCGGCTCGATCTCCTCCGGCGCCGCATCCAGGTCGACCAGCCCGAACGGGCCCGTCAGCGTGTCGACGCCGGGCGAACGGCCGGCACTCCCCGCCAGGACGGCGACCCCCATCGCCGTGTCGGGACCGACGGGTCCGCCGACGAACAGCCGCGCCGGGTCGGTGACGTGAGCGTGCCACTCGGGCAGGACCGCGCCGACGTCCACCGGCGACGGGCGGTTGAGCACGACACCGAGCGCACCGTTGGCGCCGTGGTCGAGCAGCAGGATGACGGTCCGGTGGAAGGCGGGCTCGCGCAACGCAGGGGCGGCGACCAGGAGGTGGCCTCGCAGCTCCGGGCGGTCCGACATGTCCCCATCATCGCCGAGACTTCCCGCAGCGCCCGGGTGATCCGCCCCGCGCCCCGTATCTCCCCCTCGGCGCACCCCTCCTGATGAGCAGGCGGGCACACCGACGTGCCGGCCACTCATCAGGGGGTGGGCACGGTGGCATACGAGATTCGCGGGTCCTTGTGGGGCACGCTGTGTCACGACGTCCGGGAGCCGCTCGCGGGCCTCGAGCTGCGGGCGTACCGGTCGACAGGTGATCGGGCCACGGAGCAGGCGGTCGCGGCCGAGAAGGAGACCTTCCGCGAGGTGGCCGAGGGCGAGCGCACGGGTGCGCCGCTCGCGGTGGCCCGCATCGAGGAGTCGGGGAAGTACGTCCTGACGATCGACGACAAGGAGTACGACGGCGGCGCCCTCGACCTCGACCTGTTCGTCGGCACACCGCCGCGCCCGAGGCACGAGCCGGGCGCGAAGGCCCGACAGCTCGCCGTCACGACGCTCCAGCCGCGGTGGCGGCAGCGGGAGGACGCGTACCTCGCGGTGTGGGAGTACGCGATCCCGAACCGCTTCTGGTGCCACATCCTGGCGCTCTTCGGCATCTGGACCATCAGCGGCCGGATCACCACGTGCGACGACCACACGCCGATCCCGGGCGCGGTCGTCACCGCCTTCGACGCCGACTGGCTGCAGGACGACGCCCTCGGCACGGCCACGACCGACGGGTCCGGCCACTACGTCCTCACCTACCTCGCGTCCGACTTCCGCCGCACGCCATTCTCGCCGTTCATCAACGTCGAGCTGACCGAGGGCCCCGACGTCTACGTCACGGTCACGCTCGGCGGGCAGCCGATCATCACGGAGACCCAGTCGGACGGGCGCAGGACGGGCCGGCAGAACGTCGGGCACTGCTTCTGCCTCGACCTCTGCACGGACAAGGTCATCGGTGACCCGGAGACGACGCCGCACTGGCAGCAGGTCGAGGTGTTCGACATCCACCCCGGGAACGGGCTGCCGGGCTCCACGTTCGACTCTCTCGGCTACGCCGACCCGGCCGGCGGCGCGTACGTCTTCGGCGGCTCCGTGCGGCTGCGCGGCAACTGCCCGCTCACCGACGTCGGCACCGGGCACGCGCTGAAGTACCGGTTCCTCGTCGGCGAGTACACGTGGACGGGCGGCACGGAGGACCCGACCAACCCGCCGACGGTCGCCCCCGCCACGCTCACGCCGGTGACGACGCAGGTCACGGGCACGCACGTCGGCTACCTGTTCTACACGGACGGCAACGGCGCCACGCAGTCCGCCCCGGTCGTCGTCACCGCGGCCGACGTCGCACCCGACGGCTTCGTCACGGTCGACGGCCTGCAGGTGACCGTGCCGATGTACAACCCGCCGGGCTCGACCGCCGTGATCCCCGTCGACCCGTCGCACTTCCTGCGGACGTTCGACCTGCTGAACCTGAACACCGCGGCGTTCACGGCCCTGCACCCGCCGAAGAAGCCGGGCGGGCTGCCGAAGGCCCAGGCCGGCGAGACGCTCCCGGTCAACGAGCGGGAGCCGGTGCGGCGGTACCAGGTGCGGTTCGAGGTCCGCGACGCCAGCAACGACAACCCGCTGTTCGCCGACCAGCTCGACTCGATCATCTTCGACAACTCGGCGGTCGTCGCCACCCTGGACCTCGAGGAGCTCCGCTTCAACGGCTGCAACCCGCTGTCCGGCGCGACGACGATCCACCTGCTGCACACGGTCGACCACGCGCACCTGTCGAGCTTCTCGGTCTCGATCGCCAACAACGGCGGCACGGTGCACGCACCGCCGCAGACACCGTCGGGGGCCTTCACGACGGGGGCCTACTCGTTCCGGGGCGGGGCGTCCGGCCCGCACAACGGCACGAACACGGGCGGCATCCCGATCGACGTCTCCGCCGACCCGGCCTGCGCCTACTCGGTGAACCTCGGGTGGGTCACGCGCCGCTACGGCGACACGGGTCAGTCGCTCCAGCGGCTGTACTGCCACTGACCGCCGGCACGGAGGGCGTCGGGCGACGCCCTCCGTGCCCGTCAGGAGACCCGGCCCAGCGCGATCGCCGCGTACATCAGCGCCGCCACGGTCTCGCCGTCGGTGATCGTCCCGTCGGCCACCAGCCCCAGGACCTCGGACCACGGCACGGTCCGCACGGCGGTGATGCCTTCCTCCGCCTGCTCCGTCGGCTCGTCGGCCGGGCGCAGCACGCGCGCGAGGAAGACGTGCTCGGGGGCGCGGGCGATCCCGTTGAGCGCGAACATCGACCCCAGCCGCTCCCAGCGGGCCGCCACCAGCCCGGTCTCCTCGCGCAGCTCCCGACGCGCCGCGAGCACCGGGTCCTCCCCGTCGGAACCGCCGGCGGGCACCTCGAGCGAGAGCCCGCCGGTCGCGTACCGCGCCACCTCGACGAGCACGACCTCGTCGTCGTCGGTGAGCGGGACGACGAAGACGGCGTCGTGGCGGACCTCGACGACGCCATAGATCCCGGGGGTGCCGTCCGGGCGGTCGACCTGGTCCTCGCGGACGCGGATCCAGGGGTTCTCGTAGACGGTCGTGCTGCTGCGGGTGTGCCACGGGCTCATGGCGACCACCCTGGCAGAGCACCGGTCGCGGCCGCGCCGGGCCGCCTGTGTGCGGGCTGGGCAGCAGTTGTGCGCGGATCGCCGGCCGCTGCACAGAACGTGCACGAGACCCCCGCCGCAAGTCTCTGACGTGCAGGGATGCCGGTCCTTAGCGTGGCGCTCATGAGCGACTCCGGTGCACCGACGCCCCCGTCCACCCCCTCCCGTCCCGCTCTCCTCGGCCCGCCGCCCTCCTGGGTGGCGGGCGGTCCTGTGGCGGTCCTCCGCGAGCCCGGCCGGCTCGCCCGGGTGCTCGTCCCGTTCTGGGCGGAGCGCCGACGACCGATCGCGACCCGCACGATCGCCCTGTGCGCGACGGCCGGGGTGCTCGGCGGAGCGCTGCTCGTCGGTCACCGGCCGGGCCTGGGAGCGGCCCTCGTCGGTCTGCTGGTCTGGGCGGCCGCCGCTCCGGCCCTCGTGCGCCGACGCGACGTCAACGACCTCGCGACGGCCGTGCTGTCGATCGGGCTCTTCGCCGTGGTCGCGTTCCGCGACGCCGGTTGGGTGGTCGTGCTGTGCGCCCTGGTCGCCGCGTGGGCGGGGGCGGTCGCGGTGACGTCGTCGAGGTCGGCCCCGGCGGCCGTGCTCGCCCCGCTCAGCTGGGCCGCCGGGGCCGTCCGCGCGCTGCCGTGGGTGGCCAAGGGCATCGAGACGCGGCTGGGCGAACGCCGCGGGCAGCTGCTGGTGGCGCTGCGCAGCGTGGCGATCACCGTCGGGCTGCTGCTCGTGTTCGGGCTCCTGTTCGCCAGCGCGGACCGCGTCTTCGCCAGCTACCTGCCGCACGTCCAGGCCGACCTGCTCCCCGGCCAGGCCGTCGTCGGCCTCCTGGTCGCGCTCGTCGCGGCGAGCCTGGCGCACCTCGCGATCGCCCCGCCCAGCTGGTCAGACGCACGCCTCCCCGAGAAGGCGCCCGCGCGGCGAGCCGAGTGGCTCCTGCCGGTGGTGGCCCTCGACGCGATGGTGCTGGCGTTCGTCGCCGTGCAGGTGGGTGCGCTGCTCGGTGGGCACCGCCACGTGCTGGAGACGGCCGGCCTCACCTACGCGCAGTACGCCCGCGAGGGCTTCGCGCAGCTGGTCGTCGTCACCGCGCTCACGCTCGTCGTCGTGGCCGTCGCCGCCCGGCGCGCACCCCGGCAGACCCCGCAGGACCGGCTGCTGTCCCGGATCGCCCTCGGGGTGCTCTGCCTGGGCACGCTCGGGGTCGTGGCGTCGGCCCTGCGCCGGATGGACCTGTACGTCGAGGCGTTCGGCCTGACCCGCCTGCGCGTGTTCGTCGCGGTCGTCGAGGTGACGCTCGCGGCGGTGTTCGTGCTGGTGATGGCCGCGGGCGTGCGGTGGCGCGGCCGGTGGCTCCCGCGCGCGGTCGTGCAGGTGGTCGCGGTCGCGATGCTGGGCCTCGCGCTGGTGAACCCCGACGCCCAGATCGTCCGGCACAACACGACCGCGGACCTCGTCAACGGTGTCGACGTCGGCTACCTGGCCGGACTGTCCGCCGACGCCGTGCCGGCGGTCGACCAGATCGAGGGCGATCCCGTCCTGCGCCGGTGCCTGCTCGGCTCGGCCGACGTCACCGCGGCGACCGGCCTGGCCGACTGGAACCTCGGTCGGCAGCGCGCAGCGCAGGTGCTGGCCGACGCGGACGTCAGGCAGACCTTCCCGTGCGGCAGCGGGCAGTGACCCGCCCTCACACCAGGACGGGCGGCTCCTCCTCGACCTCGGCCTCGACCTCGGCGGTGCTGCGCGGACGGGCCGCCAGCGTCGCCAGACCGAGGACCACGAGCGCGATCACGAAGACCGCGATCACGTACGCGGGCGTGAGCATGTCCGCCAGCACGAGCGCGAGGGCGGCCAGCGCGATCACGACGACCCGCACGAGCGTGCGCTGCTCGTCGAGCCAGACGCCCACCGGCCCGGTCGAGATGCCCCGACGGTCGCCCGCGTTGCGCAACCAGCTCGAGGCCTGCGACGACGACGCGCGCAGCTGACGGGCCGCCGTCGTGCCGCCGGCCGCGAACGCGATGATCGCCACGAGCAGGCCCAGGACCAGGCCGACGCGCAGCTCGATGCGCAGCAGCGAGATGACCTGGTCGTAGATGGACACCGCGGTGTCGACCCGTTGCACGGTGGGCGGCAAGGAGTTCGCGTACAGCGAGCGACCGATGGTCAGCGCCGCGCCGAGCAGCACCATCGCCCCGGCCAGCGAGAGGCCGGCGACGACCAGGGCGCGGGACCGGCGCTGCGCCAGGAGCACGCCGGCGCCGAGCAGGGCCAGGGACAGGTACGGCAGGATCCCGCCGACGATGTCGATCAGCCGGTAGGCGTTCTGCAGCCGCACCAGGTCGGCGCTGGACGCGATCGGGAACGTCACCTTGATGTCCGGGATGCGGCTCACCAGCCCGAACCCGGCGTCCTCCAGCGACGTCTTGACCTGGTCGATGATCGGCGTGATGTCGAGGGTGAGCACCCCGCTGTCGCTGATCTTGGCCAGCGCGTCCGGATCCCCGCGCAGCGTCGCGACGATCTGCTCGTGCGCCACCTTGTTCGCCTGCTCCCACGTGTTCGAGAACGCGTCGGAGCTCACGACCTTGGTGACCTGCTTGTGGATGAAGTTGGTGATGGCGTCCTGGAGCGGCGCCTGGAGCGACTGGACGGCGGTCGAGATGAGCGGCGGCAGGTTCAGGTTCGCCACGGCGTCGGTCGCCTGCGTGGTCAGCTCCGGGACGTTCAGCGCGTCGACCACCGCCGTGGTGACCCGGTTGGTCACCGCCGACTGGACCAGCGGGTCGTCGGCGATCGGCGCCACCGTGTTGACGTACCGGTCGGTGTCGACCACGAGGCCCCGCGCCCAGCTGCCGACCACCGCGAGCGGCGCGAGCAGGGCGCCGATGAGGATGAGGATCACCGCACCCGTCGAGCGACCCCACTTGCGGCGGGGGCGCGGTGGCGGCGGCTGCATCACGACGACCTGCGGGGTCGCGGACGCCGAGCGCAGGCGCGCGTTCTCGGTCTCCAGCAGCTGAAGGCGTGCGAGCAGGACCGCCGTCTCGTCGGCGGCCGTCGACGCGGGGACCTCGACGTCCAGGGTGTCGGGGAGCTCCGAGGTGTCGAGCGGGAGCGTGTCGTTCTCCGCCGGGCTCGCCGCGTCGTCGGCGGGGGCCTCGACGGCCGGCGTCGCCTCGTCCGCGGTCGTCTCCTCCGGCGTCGCCTCGTCCGCGGTCGTCTCCTCCGCAGTCGCGTCCTCCGGGGTCGCCTCCGCCGGGGTCGCCTCGTCCGGCGTCACGTACGGCGAGGTCGTGTCGGGGATCTCCGGCGTCTCGTCCGCGGCCTGCGCGTCCGCCGCCCCGGGGTCCGGCGCCGCGACCGGCGGCTCGGCAGGAGCCCGCCGGGGCTTGCGGGGCGACGGATTGTTCTCGACCACGGGATACCCCCATATGTCCGGATTCACGACGACCACCCGAGCATGTCAGTTCCGCAGGTCAGAGCGCGACACCGACCGCCGGGCGAACTGTCCGAGTTGCGCGACCGACCGCGCCGGACCGCGAGGAGGCACCGCCCGGCCGGTACCGTGCGACTCGAGCCGAACGTCGCACGCGAGCCAGCTCGCCCACCCTTCCGGGGGACCCTGATGCCGAAACGAACCGTCGCCGGTCCCGTCGTCCTGGCCACCGGCGACCCGCGCAAGCCGCCTCAGTGGCTGCCGCGCGCCCTGCTCATGGCGGCCGTCGCGGTCTTCCTCGGCCTCTTCGCGTGGAAGGCGCTGGCCCAGCTGGGCAACGTCATCTTCATCATCGTCATCTCGTGGTTCCTGTCGCTCGCCATGGAACCGCTGATCCGCTGGCTGGTGGCGCGCGGGCTGCGGCGCACGCGGGCCACCGGCGTCGTCATGTCGGTCTCGCTGCTGGCCATCCTGGCGGTGATCGCGCTCTTCGGGGGCCTCTTCATCACGCAGCTCGTCGAGCTGGTGCAGTCCCTGCCCGAGTACTACGCGCAGTTCGCCGACTGGGTGACGACGACCTTCGCGGTCGACATGCCCGAGGCCGACGACCTGCTGATCAACCTCAGCGCGCACTGGCAGGAGCTCGCTCCGGGGCTCATCGGGCTCGGCTCGTCGATCGTCGGCGGCCTGTTCACCGCGAGCTCGGTGCTGCTGGTCGTCTACTACATGGCGAGCGCCGGACCTCGGCTGCGCGCGGCGATCTGCCGGATGCTGGCCCCGGCCCGGCAGCGCGAGGTGCTGCGGCTGTGGGAGGTCTCGCAGGAGAAGGTCGCGGACTTCATCAACTCGCGGATCGTGCTCGCCGCGCTGTCGACGGCGTTCACGTTCCTCTTCCTGAGCCTGCTCCACATCCCCTACGCGCTCCCGCTGGCCGCGTTCACCGGGGTGGTCTCGCAGTTCGTGCCGACGATCGGCACGTACATCGGCGGTGCGCTCCCGGTGGCTGTCGCCCTCGCGATCGACCCGGTCAAGGGGCTCCTGGTGCTCGCATTCATCATCGCGTACCAGCAGGTGGAGAACCTCGTGTTCTCCCCCAAGGTGTCGTCGCGGTCGCTCGAGATCAACCCGGCGGTGTCGTTCCTCGGGGTCATCGGGTTCGGCGCGGTGTTCGGACCCATCGGGGCGTTCCTCGCCCTCCCGGTGGTCGCGACGGTCCAGGCCGTCTCCTCGACCTACATCCGCCGGCACGACCTGATCGACGACGAGCTGCTCAAGGAGGACGAGGCCGCCCTGCGCCGCCAGCGCGGCTGGGTCGAGGTGCCCGAGGAGTCCCCCGGCGAGCCGGATCAGCCGTAGAAGACGCGCTCCACCACGGCGCGCGCGCGCCGGGCCGTGCGCAGGTAGTCCTGCTCGAGCTCGCCGCCGGAGCCCGCCGGGTACCCGACGACCCGCGCCAGCCCGGCCAGCGCCTGCCGGTCGTGCGGCAGCACGTCGGCGTGCGACCCACCGCGGCCGCTCCACAGCACGTTGGCGTCCCGCAGGCGGCTCGCCAGCAGCCACGCCTCGCTGAGCACCCGGGCGTCGTCGGCGTCGAGCAGGCCGGCGGCCGCCGCGGCGTCGAGCGCCTCCAGGGTCGCCGTCGTGCGCAGCGCGGGCACCACGTGGGCGTGCTGGAGCTGGAGCAGCTGCGCCGTCCACTCGACGTCCGAGATGCCTCCCCGACCCAGCTTGAGGTGCCGGGCCGGCTCCACCCCTCGTGGCAGCCGCTCGGACTCGACGCGCGCCTTGATCCGGCGCACCTCCCGCTCGGCGGCCGGGTCGACGCCGCCGGCCGGGTACCGCAACGGGTCGATCAGCCGGACGAAGCGCTCCCCGAGCTCGTCGTCGCCGGCGACCGGTCGGGCGCGCAGCAGCGCCTGGCTCTCCCACGTCGACGACCAGCGCTCGTAGTACTCGGCATAGGCGTCGAACGACCGGACCAGCGGCCCGTTGCGACCCTCGGGGCGCAGGTTGGCGTCGACCTCGAGCGTCGGCTCGGGTCCGACGGTGCCGAGCAGCGACCGCAGCGACATCGTGACCTGCAGCGCGAACTCCTGCGCCGCGACGGGGTCGGCACCCTCGACCGGGTCGTGCACGAACAGGACGTCGGCGTCGGACGAGTACCCCATCTCCCCGCCGCCCCAGCGGCCCATCGCCACCACCAGCAGCCGGGTGGGGCTCTCGGCCAGGCCGCGCTCCCGGCGCGCCTCCCACTCCGCCACCCGCAGCGCACCGACGAGCACCACGTCGGCGGCGGTGCTCAGGCTCCGCGACGCCCGCTGCCCCGTGACCACGCCGAGGACGTCGGCGGCGGCCGTGCGGGACAGCTCGCGGCGGCGCAGCCCGCGCAGCGCCGTGACGGCGGGCACGGGCTCGTCGGACCGGGTGAGGATCGCGTCGGCCTCGGCGGTCAGCCGCTCGAACGTGCGCGGCACCAGGTCCGCGTCGTCGGCGAGCCACGTGACCGACTCCGGCGAGCGGGCCAGCGCGTCGGCCACGTAGCGGGACGTCGAGAGCACGCGCGCCAGCCGGCGGGCCGCCGTCCCGGAGTCGCGCAGCAGCTTGAGGTACCAGTGGGTGGCGCCCAGCTCGTCCGACAGCCGACGGAACGCGAGCAGCCCGCCGTCGGGGTCGGCGCCGTCCGCGAACCAGCCGAGCATGACCGGCAGCAGCTGGCGCTGGATCGCCGCTCGGCGCGAGACGCCCTCGGTGAGGGCCGCGATGTGCCGCATGGCGCCGGCGGGGTCGGTGTAGCCGATGGCCGCGAGCCGGGCCTTGGCCGCCTCGGGCGCGAGGCTGGCCTCCTCCGTCGAGAGCTGGGCCGTCGCCGGGAGCAGCGGGCGGTAGAACAGCTCCTCGTGCAGCCCCCGGACCTCGCGGCGGGCGGCGCGCCACCGCTCGAGCAGCCCCGCGGCACCATCGGCCCGCATCCCGATCGACCGGGCGAGCCGGCGCAGGTCGGGCTCGGAGGTCGGCATGAGGTGCGTGCGCCGCAGCCGGTGCAGCTGGATGCGGTGCTCGAGCACCCGCAGAAGGCGGTAGCAGACGGCCAGCTGCGCGGCGTGCGACCGGCCGACGTACCCGCCGGCGGCCAGCGAGGCGAGCGCGGTCAGCGTGCTCGGGCTGCGGATCGACTCGTCGGCCCGGCCGTGCACCAGCTGGAGCAGCTGGACGGTGAACTCGACGTCCCGGAGCCCTCCGACGCCCAGCTTGAGCTGCCGGTCCGCCTCCGCGGCGGGCACGTGGCTCTCCACCCGTCGACGCATCGCCTGCGAGTCCTCGACGAAGTGCTCGCGCGTCACGGCGCTCCACACGAACGGCTGCGTCATCTCGACGTACTCGGCCCCGAGGGCCTGGTCGCCCGCGAGCGGGCGCGCCTTGAGCAGCGCCTGGAACTCCCAGGTCTTGGCCCAGCGCTCGTAGTACGCCTTGTGGCTGGCCATCGTGCGGACCAGGGGCCCGTCCTTGCCCTCGGGCCGCAGGGCGGCGTCGACCGGCCACAGCGCCGGCTCGGCCGACGGGGTCGAGCACGCCCGCGCCAGGCCGGCCGCCAGCCGAGAGCCTGCAGCGAGGGCCTCGGCCTCGTCGACGCCGTCGACCGGCTCGGCGACGTAGATGACGTCGACGTCGCTCACGTAGTTGAGCTCACGGCCGCCGCCCTTGCCCATGCCGATGACCGCCAGCCGGACCCCCCGACCGTGGTCGTCCAGGTCCGCCCGGGCCAGCGCGAGGGCCGCCTCGAGGGCCGCGCCGGCGAGGTCCGCCAGGGCTGCGGCGACGCCGGGCAGCCGGCTCAACGGCTCCGAGCTGGTCAGGTCGGTCGCGGCGATCCGCAGCAGGCGGGACCGGTAGGCCAGCCGCATCGCGTCCGTGCCGGCGGCGCCGACCATCGTCGCGACCGGCACGTCGGCCTGTGCGTCGGCACCGACGGCCGCCAGCAGCTCCGCACGCACCGCGGCGACCGGCACGCCCGTGCCCGCGGTGTCGTCGAGGATGACCCGGAGGTTCTCCGGGTGCGCCACGAGCGTGTCGCCGAGCGCCACCGACGCCCCGACCACCGCGAGCAGCCGCGCGCGCGGCGGGCCGTCCTCCTCGAGGATGCCGCGCAGGACGCCGAGCAGCTCGGGGCTGCCGACGACCGCACCCGCGAGCTTCGCCAGCGCCAGCAACGCCTGGTCGGGGTCCGCCACCTCGGCCAGCGGCGCGATCAGCAGCTCGGTCGGAGCCTCGACGACCCGCAGCAGCGCCGGGTCGGCCAGGAGCTTCTCGGCCCGTGCGGCGTCCGAGACCCCGACGCGGGTGAGCCGGCCGGCCAGCGACGTCCCGCGACCGGCCGTGCGGCCCTCCGGAACGCTCACAGGACCGGCAGGAACCGCCGCAGCTCGTACGGCGTCACCTGAGCGCGGTAGGCCTCCCACTCCTGGCGCTTGTTGCGCAGGAAGTAGTCGAACACGTGCTCGCCGAGCGTCTCCGCGACGAGCTCCGAGCGCTCCATGATCGAGATCGCGGCCTCGAGCGACGACGGCAGCGGCTCGATGCCCAGCGCACGACGCTCGGCGTCCGTGAGCTCCCACACGTCGTCCTCGGCACCCTCGGGCAGCTCGTAGCCCTCCTCGACGCCCTTGAGGCCGGCGGTGAGCAGCAGCGCGAACGCGAGGTACGGGTTGGTGGCAGAGTCGATCGCGCGGTACTCGATGCGGCTCGAGTTGCCCTTGCCGGGCTTGTACATGGGCACGCGCACGAGGGCCGACCGGTTGTTGTGGCCCCAGCAGACGTAGCTCGGCGCCTCGGCGCCGCCCCACAGCCGCTTGTACGAGTTCACGAACTGGTTGGTCACGGCCGTGATCTCGGGGGCGTGCTTCAGCAGGCCCGCGATGAACGAGCGCGCGGTCTTGGAGAGCTCCAGGTGGCCGCCCGCCTCGTGGAACGCGTTGCGGTCGCCCTGGAACAGCGACAGGTGCGTGTGCATGCCGGAGCCGGGCTGGTCGGCCAGCGGCTTGGGCATGAAGCTGGCGAAGACGCCCTGCTCGAGCGCGACCTCCTTGACCACGGTGCGGAACGTCATGATGTTGTCCGCGGTGGTCAGGGCGTCGGCGTAGCGCAGGTCGATCTCGTTCTGGCCCGGACCGGCCTCGTGGTGGGAGAACTCCACCGAGATGCCCATCGACTCGAGCATCGTGATCGCGGCGCGGCGGAAGTCGTGGGCGGTGCCGCGCGGCACGTGGTCGAAGTAGCCGCCCTGGTCGACCGGCACCAGCGGCTGGGTCGGGTCCGCGGGGGCGTCGAACAGGTAGAACTCGACCTCGGGGTGCGTGTAGAAGGTGAACCCCTGGTCCGCGGCCTTGGACAGCGCGCGCTTGAGCACGTTGCGCGAGTCCGCCAGCGACGGCTCCCCGTCGGGCGTCAGCAGGTCGCAGAACATGCGGGCCGTGCCGTGCCGCTCGCCCCGCCACGGCAGGACCTGGAACGTCGACGGGTCGGGCTTGGCGATCATGTCCGCCTCGTACACCCGCGTCAGGCCCTCGATCGCGCTGCCGTCGAAGCCGATCCCCTCGGAGAAGGCGGCCTCCAGCTCGGCCGGGGCGACCGCCACCGACTTCAGGATCCCGAGCACGTCGGTGAACCAGAGACGGATGAAGCGGATGTCCCGCTCCTCGACCGTGCGGAGCACGAACTCCTGCTGCCTGTCCATGCGGTACATCCTGCCTGATGAACGGCGTCGCCGAGCGTCACTGACCGAGGTGCGTCGGCGACGGCTTTGCGCACGCGCGCACCGGCCCGTTCCCGCAGGCGGGCGCGCTGCGACATCGGCGCGATGGTTAGGCTCGACCCCATGCCTCACCCCCGCATCGCGCTCGCGCAGATCGACACGCGCGTGGGCGACGTCGACGCGAACGCCCTGGCCGTCCTGGACTGGGCCCGCACCGCCGCGCACGCCGGCGCGGACCTGGTCGTGTTCCCCGAGATGACCCTGACGGGCTACCCGATCGAGGACCTCGCGCTGCGGGCGTCGTTCCGGCGGGGCGCCGAGGCAGCGCTGCAGAGGACGGCGGCTGCGCTGGCCGACGAGGGTCTCGGGGAGCTCGCCGTCCTGGTCGGCACCGTCGGGGAGCGGTCGGTCACCCCGGTGCACGAGCCCGGCGCACCCGAGGGGCCGCGGCGGCCCACCAACCAGGCGGTCCTCCTGCAGCACGGCCAGGTGCAGGTGCGGTACGACAAGCACCACCTGCCCAACTACGGCGTGTTCGACGAGTACCGGATCTTCGCGGCCGGCGACGACGTCTGCGTGATCGACGTCCAGGGCCGCCGGGTCGGGGTGGTGATCTGCGAGGACATCTGGCAGGACGGCGGCCCGGTCTCGCAGATGGACGAGAACGAGGTCTCGCTGCTCGTCGTGCTCAACGCCTCCCCGTACGAGGAGGGCAAGGGCTACCAGCGGGTCGAGCTGGCGGCCCGGCGGGCGCACGAGGTCGAGGCGCCCGTCGCCTACGTCAACCTGGTCGGGGCGCAGGACGACCTCGTCTTCGACGGCGGGTCGTTCGTCATCGCCCCCGACGGCACGGTCCTGACCCGCGCGCCGCAGTTCGAGGAGCACCTGCTGGTCTGGGACCTGGTGGCCGACGACGACGCCCCGGCCACCGGCCCGGTCGCGCAGCCGCTGGCGCCCGACGAGGAGGTGTACCGCGCGCTGGTCACCGGGCTGCGCGGGTACGTGACCAAGAACGGGTTCCGCTCGGTGGTCTTCGGGATGTCGGGCGGCATCGACTCCGCGCTGGTGGCGGCCATCGCCGCGGACGCCATCGGGGGCGAGAACGTGGTCGGCATCTCGATGCCGTCGGTCTACTCCTCGGAGCACAGCCTGGACGACGCCGCGGACCTGGCCAAGCGGATCGGCGCCGACTACCGCGTGCAGCCGATCAAGCCCATGGTCGACGCGTTCGAGGGCTCGATGGCACTCGACGGGCTGGCGGCCGAGAACCTGCAGGCGCGCATCCGGGGCGTCATCCTGATGGCGCTGTCCAACTCCGAGGGCCACCTGGTGCTGGCGCCGGGCAACAAGACCGAGCTGGCGGTGGGCTACTCGACGATCTACGGCGACGCCGTCGGCGGGTTCGCGCCCATCAAGGACATCGACAAGTCGCGGGTCTGGGCGCTCGCGCGGTGGCGGAACAACGCCGCGCTCGACGGCGTCTTCGGGCCCGACGAGCTGCCGCCCATCCCCGAGTCGTCGATCACCAAGCCGCCGTCCGCGGAGCTGAGGCCCGGTCAGGTCGACCAGGACTCGCTGCCACCGTACGACCTCCTCGACGAGGTGCTGGACGCCTACGTCGAGAACGCCGAGGGCCGGGCCGAGCTGCTGGCCCGGGGCTTCGACCCCGCGGTCGTCGACAAGGTCCTCGCGCTGGTCGACCGAGCCGAGTGGAAGCGGCGCCAGTACCCGCCGGGCACCAAGGTGACCGCACTCGCGTTCGGCCGCGACCGCCGCCTGCCCATCACCACCCGCTGGCGCGAGCCGTGAGCACCCCGACAGGAGCATCAGCAATGACCCAGAGCCCGAAGCGCGTCCGCGTGCACCACCTGCGCGAGGCCAAGGAGCGCGGCGAGCGGCTGACCATGCTCACGGCCTACGACGCCGTCACCGCGCGGATCTTCGACGAGGCCGGCATCGACATGCTGCTGGTGGGCGACTCGATCGGGAACACGATGCACGGTCACACGACGACCCTGCCGGTCACCGTGGACGACCTGATCCCCCCGGCCCGGGCCGTCGCCGGGGCTGCGAGGCGCGCGTTCGTCGTCGCCGACCTGCCGTTCGGCTCGTACGAGGCGGGACCGGCGCAGGCGCTGGAGACCGCGGTGCGGATGATGAAGGAGACGGGCGTCGCCGCCGTGAAGTTCGAGGGCGGCAAGCGGGTCACCCCGCAGATCAGGGCGCTGACCGACGCCGGCATCCCGGTCGTGGCCCACCTCGGCTACACCCCGCAGTCGGAGAACCTGCTGGGCGGGCCCCGGGTCCAGGGTCGCGGTGACCTCGCGGCGGAGCTGCTCTGCGAGGACGCCGTCGCGATCGCCGAGGCCGGAGCCGTCGCCGTCGTGCTCGAGATGGTGCCCGCCCCCGTGGCCGCGCGCGTCACCGAGATCCTGCACATCCCCACCATCGGCATCGGCGCGGGCTCGCAGTGTGACGGGCAGGTGCTCGTCTGGGTCGACATGGCGGGCATGACCGACTGGTCGCCCCGGTTCGCCAAGCGGTTCGGCGAGGTGGGCGCAGCGCTCAAGGCCGCGGCGTCGGCCTACGCCGACGAGGTGCGCGGCGGCACGTTCCCGGACGCGGACCACCAGTTCGACGCGTGACCGCAGCCGCGCGAGTCCTCGTGTGGGTCGTCGCGGCCGCCGTCCTCGTCGTGCTCGTCGCGCTCGCCGTACCGGTCGCGTCCGGGGTCTACCTCGTCGCGCAGGTGGTCTCGTTCCGCGCGCTGCTCGCCCTCGGCGCCGCCGGAGCGGCCGCCGTCCTGCTGGTCGTCCCCGCGACCCGGCGCCCGCTCCTGCCGCTCGCGGTCGCGTTCGCGGTCGGGGCGGTCGCGCAGGCCGCGGTGCTCGTCGAGCGGTCCGTGCCGCAGCAGGTCGCCGCGGTCTCGCCGGACGACCAGCTGGTGGTCCTGTCGTTCAACACCCTCGACACCGTGGACGCGTCCGTGCTCGCCCCGCTGGTGCTGGACCACGACGCCGACGTCGTCGTCCTGCCCGAGACGTCGGACTACACGGCCCGGATGACCGCCAAGCGGCTCGCCGCGGCCGGCCACCCGATGCAGCTGCTCACCGCCGAGGGGCACACGTCGTTCGTCGCCGGGACCGCCCTGCTCGTGTCCGCCCGGGTGGGCACGTACCCGACCGCGGTCCCCCTGCCGACGAGGCTCGGGACCCTGCGGGCGGACCCGACGGACCCGGCGACCTCGCCCGTGCTCGTCGCGGCCCACCCGATCTCCCCGGTGGGCCGACGCGCGATGCCCGAGTGGCGGGCCGAGACCCGGCTGGTCGCCGACACGTGCGGCGCGACGCCCGGGGTGATCGTGGCGGGCGACCTCAACTCGACGCTCGACCACCCCGGTCTGCGGGACCTCGGCCCGTGCGTCGACGCGGCCCGGGCCGTCGGGGCCGCGGCGCTGGGCACCTGGCCGGCCAGCGCACCCCGGTTCCTCGCCGCACCCATCGACCACGTCCTCGTGGACGGCCGGGCCTGGCGTGTGGTCGGCTTCCAGGTGCTCCCGCGCACGGGCGGCAGCGACCACCGCCCGATCCTGGCGACGCTGGCCCGCCGCTAGGACTTGTCCTCGTCCTCGGCGTCCCAGTCCTGGTTGCGCTTGCGTGCCTTCTCCAGCGCGTGCGTCGCCTCGTCGCGTGTCGCGTACGGACCCATCAGCTTGGTCCAGTCGCTCTGGCGCCCCTCCTCGACCTCGTGGGTCTCGGTGTTGAACCAGTAGTCGCCTGCCATCGCGCGCTCCCTTCGTCGAGGCACCGGCCCTGACCGGCCACGATGCCCTCCAGTCCGTAGACTGCCAGGTATGTCGACCGTGCACGCGCCACGAGGCGCCCTCGTCCCGGGCACGCAGAGCCCCCGCCGGTCGGTCCCGTCCTCCATCGCCCGGCCCGAGTACGTCGGCCGGCCCGGCCCCGCGCACTGGTCGGGCAGCAACGTCCTCGAGCCCGAGATGATCGAGCGGATCCGGGTCGCCGCGCGCATCGCCGCCCAGGCCCTCGAACTCGTCGGCAGCCACGTCGCGCCGGGCGTCACCACGGACGAGCTCGACGCCATCGGCCACGAGTTCCTGGTCGACCAGGGCGCCTACCCGTCGACGCTCGGCTACCGCGGGTTCCCCAAGTCCCTGTGCACCTCGATCAACGAGGTCATCTGCCACGGCATCCCCGACTCGACCGTGGTCGAGGACGGCGACATCGTGAACATCGACGTCACGGCCTACATCGGCGGCGTGCACGGCGACAACAACGCGACCTTCCTGGCCGGCGACGTCGACGAGGAGTCGCGGCTGCTGGTCGAGCGCACGCGCGAGTCGCTGAACCGGGCGATCAAGGCGGTCGTCCCGGGCCGGGAGATCAACGTGGTCGGCCGGGTCATCGAGAAGTACGCGGCGCGGTTCGGGTACGGCGTGGTCCGTGACTACACGGGGCACGGCGTCGGGCCCGCGTTCCACACAGGGCTCGTCGTCCCGCACTACGACGCCGCGCCGGCCTACGACACCCTGATAGAGCCGGGCATGGTGTTCACCATCGAGCCCATGCTCAACCTGGGGACCCCGGACTGGGTCATGTGGGACGACGACTGGACGGTCCTGACGGCCGACGGACGGCGCAGCGCGCAGTTCGAGCACACCCTGCTGGTCACCGACACCGGAGCGGAGATCCTGACCCTGCCATGAGCGACCACAAGCACTCCAAGTCCCCCCAGACCGCGTTCGGCATCGACATCGGCGGGAGCGGCATCAAGGGCGCCCCCGTGTCGCTCCAGGACGGCGAGTTCGCCGCCGACCGGCTGCGCATCCCGACCCCGCAGCCCTCCACGCCCGACGCCGTGGCGGAGACGGTCGCGAAGGTCGTGGACTCGTTCCACCTGGACAAGGACGTGCCGATCGGCGTCACGTTCCCGGCGGTGATCCTGCACGGAGTCGCGCAGTCCGCCGCCAACGTCGACAAGTCCTGGATCGGCACCGACGTCGAGAAGGCCGTGCAGGACACGACAGGACGCCGGGTGCTCGCCGTCAACGACGCCGACGCCGCCGGGTACGCCGAGGTGCTCTACGGTGCGGCCAAGGACGTCGACGGCGTCGTCCTCGTGGTGACGCTGGGCACCGGCATCGGCTCCGCGCTGATCGTCGACGGGCACCTGGTGCCCAACACCGAGCTCGGCCACCTCGAGATCGACGGGTACGACGCCGAGTCGCGGGCCGCCGAGAGCGTGCGCGACCGGGACGGACTCGACTGGGCGCAGTGGGCCGAGCGCCTGCAGCGGTACTTCACGGTGGTGGAGAACCTCTTCTGGCCCGACCTCATCGTGGTGGGCGGTGGCGTGAGCAAGCACCACTCGGACTTCCTGCCGCTGCTCGACCTACGCACGACGATCGTGCCGGCGCAGCTGCGCAACGCGGCCGGCATCGTCGGAGCGGCCGCCCTCGCCGCCGAGGCCCGCGGCTGACATCGTGCGCGACCTGGTGGAGGTCGCGCCGGGCGTACACGTCGCGACGAGTCAGGTGTACGCGACGACCTCGACGGTCGTCGTCGGCGCCGACGGGACCTGCCTGGTGGTCGACCCGGCTGTCACGGCCAGCGAGGTCGACGCGCTCGCGGACGCGATCCGGACGCACGGCTGGACCCCCGTCGCGGTGTGGTCGACCCACGCGCACTGGGACCACGTGCTCGACGGTCGGGGGCTGACCGGGCTCCCCCGCTGGTCGGCCGGCGCGTCGGGCACCGATGCGGAGACCCTGGCCGCCGAGCGGGATGCCGACCCCGAGCTCGCCCGGACCGGGGAGGCCCCCGCGCCGATCGCTGCGCTGGTGACGCCGTACCCGCAGCGCGCCGCCGGGGTGCTCGACTGGGCCGGACCGCCGGTGCACGTGCTGCAGCACTCCGCGCACGCGAACCCGCACACGGCGCTGCACCTGCCCGACGCCGGGGTGCTCGTCGCGGGCGACATGCTCTCCGACGTCGAGATCCCGTTGCTCGACCTGTCCGCCGACGACCCCGTCGGCGACTACCTCGCCGCGCTGGACCTGCTCGCGTCCGTCGAAGCGACGGTCGTCGTCCCGGGGCACGGCCGCGCCGGGAGCGCGGACGAGCTCCACCGCCGGCTCGTCGCCGACCGCGCCTACCTGGCCGCGCTGGTGTCCGGCGACGACCGCGCCGACGGCCGCCTCGCTCTGCCCTGGACGGTGGCCGCCCATGCCGCCCACGTCGCGGCCGTGGGACCCTGAGCGACATGGGAGGGGTTGTCGCGGGAAGCGTCGTCGCCGTCGCGCTCGTGCTGCTCGCGGTCGACCGCATGGTCGCGCGCGGGTGGTTCGACCGCCGACGCCCGCGCGAACGCCCGTCCGGCGAGGGCGTCGGTGCCAGCGGCATGCTGGGCGATTTCATCGAGGTGTTCCAGCCCAACCGGGTGCACCTGACCGCCGAGCAGGAGCGACAGAAGCTCGACATCCACCAGACCGGCGACGCCGCTCCCCCGCTCGACCTCGACTCCGGCGTCGTGCGGATCGACCCGAGATAACTCTCGCGCGTGCCGGCGACTGCCTCTAGCGTGCCGAGCATGACGATCGCCGTGTCGCACCTGACCATCGACTGCGCCGACCCGCACACCCTCTCCCGCTGGTGGTGCGACGTGCTCGGGTGGAACTACGTCTGGCCCCCGTCGGCCGACGACGAGGAGATCGGCATCGACCCGCCCGAGGGCGGCGCGACCGGCTGGCTGTTCATCAAGGTCCCCGACGCGAAGGTCGTGAAGAACCGGCTGCACGTCGACCTGCGGCCGGCCAACGGCTCCGACCAGGCCACCGAGCTCGAACGGCTCCTGTCTCTCGGCGCCACCCGCGTCGACATCGGCCAGCAGGACGTCCTCTGGCACGTGCTGGCCGACCCCGAGGGGAACGAGTTCTGCCTGCTGCGCCGCACGCCCGAGCAGGCCGCAGCGGCCCTCGCGGAGGAGCTCGCCGCGCTCGCGGAGGGCTGACCGGGACCACTCGCACGGGTGACAGGTGTGCGCCGGGCTCGAAATCGGGCAGCGTCACCTGGACGCGCCTGTGGACGTCGCGGGACCTCGACAGCGATGAGCAGATCCAGGACCCGTCCGCGTGGCTGTTCAACGTCGCGTTCTCGGCGAGCGACCTGGGCCTGCACGTCCGCGACACCTACGCGTTCGACGGCGACCTGCGGTTCTTCGACCGGGATGGCTCGTGGCTCGTCGTGATGCCCGAGCCGCCCCTGGACGAGCGACGTCGCCTCGGTGCTCCCGGGACGGTCCTACCAGCGACTCGACGCGACCGTCAGCTGAGGGCCGCGCGCACCAGCGTCGACAGCTTCTTGCCGTCCGCCGACGCCCCGGCCCGCGCCGTGGCCTCCTTCATGACCGCGCCCATGTCCCGGACGGTTGTGGCACCGACGTCGTCGATGACGGACGACACCAGCGCCGCGAGCTCGTCGTCCGACAGCTGCGCGGGCAGGTACGTCTCGATGAGGTCCGCCTCCGCCGTCTCGGTCGCGGCCCGCTCGGGCGCGTTGGCGTCGGCGTAGATCTGGGCGGAGTCGCGCCGCTTCTTCACCTCGCGCGCCAGTATCTTGAGCACCTCGTCCTCGGACAGCTCCTTCTCGACCGTCCCGGCCTTCGCCTCGAACCGCACCGCGCCGATGATCTGGCGCAGGACGCCCGTCCGGTCGGTGTCCCGGGCCTTCATGGCGGTGGTCAGGTCGGACGTCAGCTGGTCGAGGGTGCTCATGGGAGCCATCGTGCCCCGCCGACGTGGATCGGCGCAGTCGGAATCCCGGGGCCGGCGTCGATCGAGGCGAGCCGGGTGAAGACCGCCCGGCGATTCCCGACCAGGACAAGTGACCAGTTAGGCTCCCGCCGGTCCGCGCGCCGCGCGCCCGACTCCCTCCTCCTCGAACGGAACCGCTCCCCCATGCGCCGAACGCTGTTCGCCCGTGTCAGCGCGCTGACGCTCCTCGCCGTCGCCGCCCTCGTGCCCGCCGGCGCCGCGGTGGCCGCACCGATCCCGCCGGCGAACCTGGTTCCGGCCCTCGGCTTCTACTCGGTGCCGTACAGCGACCAGCTGCTCTGGGCCCACGCCATCGCGTACGGCACCGAGTACCGCTGGGCCACCTACGCGGAGTGGTCGGGCCAGGGCTTCCCGTCGCCGATGCGCGCCTCCGCGCAGTACGTCAAGGCGCCGTGGTTCAGCACCATCGTCGCGACGCCCGTGCTGCCGGCCAACAACCCCCGGCCCCTGCCCGGCGAGGCGCAGTCGATCACCTTCGACCAGTGGGCGCGCGCGGGCTACCCGACGCCGACCGTCACGACGAGCGTGCCGTTCATGCAGTACACCAAGGAAGCGAACGGCTCGACGATCTGGGCGGTCCAGGGACCCCTGCGCCACGCACTGACCTACGCCGAGTGGGCGAGCGCGGGCTACCCCACGCCGACCATCACGCAGCCCTCGTACCGCGTCCTGGGGTGGTCGACCTCGTCCGAGCTGTTCACCGCGCCGAACGACAACAGCGCCTTCCACAAGCTCAGCTTCGCCGAGTACGCCGGCATGGGGTACCCCTCGTTCGGCGGCTTCCTGCCCGGCGGCTTCTACAAGCTCAGCTGGGACGACAACATCGTGCTCAGCACCCCGTCCGGTCCCGGCGAGGTCCTCACCTTCGACCGATGGAAGTTCTACGACTTCCCGACGCCCGTCGTCGCCTCGACCATCCCCGGCGACGAGTACTGCTTCGACACCGAGGTCGGCGAGCTGTACTACGACGGCGTGACGGTCCGGGACTACCTCACCGACCAGGAGGCCCGCACCTTCCTCGGCATCGACCCCACCGTCCAGACCGCCTGCTGAGGTCCGACCGAGCCGGGCCGGCCACGAGTCGGCCCGGCGCTCGGCCGGGCCGGAGTGGGCGGATGAGTCAGTCGATACGCCGGGTTCTGTCCTCGCGCGCGGTTGCCCGCAGCTGCGCGAGTGGCGGCCATCCCTCTACGACGTACGTTGCCGCACGCCTCCAGCGGCCTACCCGGGAGCTCGGGCGAGCAGCCCTCGAACGCTCCCTGTCTGACCTTGCTCCGGGTGGGGTTTACCAAGCCGCACCGGTCACCCGGCACGCTGGTGGTCTCTTACACCACCGTTTCACCCTTACCCGACCGGCGGACCGGTCGGGCGGTCTGTTCTCTGTGGCACTGTCCCGCGGGTCACCCCGGGTGGGCGTTACCCACCACCCTGCTCTACGGAGCCCGGACGTTCCTCGGCGAGCCCGAGGGCTCGACGCGGCCGCCTGACTGACTCATCCGCGGCGACAGCCTACCGGGCCGAACGTTCGGCGAACTTCACCCATCCGTCGTCCCCACCGCTCCGAACCACGGGCATGGAGACCACACACGGACTGACCCGGCGCGAGCGCGTGATCCTCGCCCACCTGGCCCTGCCCCTCACGCTCGGCGAGATCGCCGCGTCGTTGTTCGTCACCCGGAACACGGTGAAGTCGCAGGTCCGCTCGATCTACATGAAGCTCGGCGTCGCCGACCGCGAGTCGGCGCTCTCGGTGGGACGCGCGCGTGGGCTGGTGCCGGCCGACCTCGGGATGCCCGAGGTGGACGAGGCGCGGCGGCGCCGACCGATGGACGTGCCGGTGCCCGCGGTTCAGACGTCGACGCGATAGGTCAGCGACAGCTCGTCGCCCGAGACCCCGCGGATGCCCCAGTTCTCCGGGGGGCTCTCGATGATGATGACCTCGAGGTCGTCGGGGGACAGGCCCAGCGTCGGCGCGACATCGTCGAAGAAGGCGGCGATGAGCGCGCGGCGGGCCTCCCGGCTCCGTCCGGTGAAGCAGAGGATCTCGACCACCAGGTAGTCCTTGCCGCGAGGCGCCACGAGGTCGTCGCCGTCGAGGAGCAGGAAGCGGTGGAACCGCTTGTCCTGCGGCAGTCCCCAGGTGCCGGTGATGACGCGGTGGATCGCGTCCGACACGGAGCCGCGGCGGTCCTGCCAGACGTCGCGGCGGCCGTAGATCTTGACGTGCGCCATGCGGTCCTCCTCGCGCTCGGGCGTCGCGCGGAGCCTACAGTTCAGGCGTGCTCGTGCTCCTGCCGCCCTCCGAGGGCAAGACGCCGCCGCGCGCCCGCGGCCCCCAGCTCGATCTCGACGGCCTCTCCGCGCCCGGGCTCACACCCGTCCGCGAGAAGGTCCTCGACGCGTTGATCGAGGTCAGCGCCTCGCCCGACGCGATGCAGGTGCTCGGTGTGGGTGCGAGCCTCGCCGACGAGGTCGCGCGCAACACCGGGCTGCGGGCGGCTCCGACGGCCCCCGCGAAGCGCGTGTACTCCGGCGTGCTCTACGCCGCGGCCGGCCTCGATCGCCTCACGCCGACGGGCCGGGCGCGCGCGGCGGAGAGCGTCCGGATCGTGTCGGGCCTGTGGGGGCTGGTGGCGCCCGACGACCAGATCCCCGCGTACCGACTCTCCATGGCCACGCACCTGCCGGGCATCGGCCATCTCCCGGGTGCGTGGCGCGACCCGCTCGGCGTGGAGCTCACCGGCCGGCCCGAGGGTGAGCTGGTGGTCGACTGCCGGTCTGCGACCTACCTCGCGGCGTGGCACCCGCCGGCGTCGGCGGACTGGGTGGCCGTCCGCGTCCTGCGCGAGCTCGACGGGCAGCGGTCCGTGGTCTCGCACAACGCCAAGCACACCCGCGGCGTGCTCACACGGCACCTGCTGACGCGGCGCGGCCGGGCACCGCACGACGCGGCGTCCCTCGCTCGGGTCGCCCACGAGCTGGTGGGCACCGACCTGCTGGCGGTCGAGCTGGGTCCGCCGGCGCGCGGTGCCCGCACCCTCTCGCTCGTCGTGGCCTGAGTGGCACGCCGCCGGCACGTGCCCTGGTGGCTCGTCGCCGTCGTCGTGAGCACGGCGGCGGTGGCGACGGGCGCGTTGCCCGCCGAGGACGCCCGGGCCCTGGCCGAACGGACGCTGCCGGTGCTCGTGTTCGTCGCCGGCCTCACGGTCGTCGCCGAGATGTGCGCGGGCGCAGGGCTCTTCGACTTCGCCGCCGGGCTGGCGTCCCGCCTCGCATGCCGCCGCCGCTGGGCACTGTGGGGTCTGGTCGTGGTGCTCGCGACGGTGAGCACGGCCGTGCTGTCGCTCGACACCACCGCGGTGCTGCTCACACCGGTGGTCATCGCGCTCGCCCGACGCACGCACACGCCGCCGCTGCCGTTCGCGCTCGCCGTGCTGGCGCTGGCCAACACGGCGTCCCTCGTGCTCCCCGTGTCCAACCTGACCAACCTGCTGGCCGACCACAACCTGCGCCAGGCCGGCGTCGGCTACCTCGGGCTGATGTGGGCCCCCGCGCTCGCGGCCATCGTCGTGACCCTGATCGTCCTGGCGATCCGGGACCGACGCTCGTTGGCCGGCCGCTACGACTCGCACCCGCCGCGCCCCCCGCGGGACCGCGTGCTGCTCGGGCTCTGCGCGGCCGCGGTCGGCGTGCTCGCCGTCGCCTTCGTCGTCGGCGCCCCGACCGCGCCGACCGCCGTCGGCGTCGCGGTCGTGCTGCTCGCCGCCACGTTGCTGCGGCACCAGAAGCTGCCCGTCGCCGCGCGCGACCTCGTCCCGTGGCGGACGCTGCTGGTCGTCCTCGGGCTGTTCGTCGTCGTCGAGACGGCGCACGCCCACGGCCTCGGCACCCTGCTCGCGCACGCGGCCGGGACCGGCGGCACGGCGGGCGACCTGCTCCGGCTGGCCGCCGTGGGCGCGCTGACGTCGAACGCGATCAACAACCTGCCCGCCTACCTGGCGCTCGAGCCCGCCGCCGCGACCGACCCGGTGCGGCTCGCCGCGCTGCTCATCGGCACCGGTGTCGGCCCGCTCCTCACGCCGTGGGGCTCGCTGGCGACCGTGCTGTGGTGGCAGCGGTGCCGGACCGTGCTGCTCGACGTCCACGCCGGGACGATCGTGCGACAGGGCCTCGTGCTCGCGCCACTGGCGGTCGTCGCCGCCACGCTGGCGCTCGTCGCGACCAGCTGACTCAGCCTCGCGACGACCAGCCCTCGCTCGGCACGCCGACCACGGCGATCTCGTCGCGCCGGTCCGCGAACAGCCGCACGATGCTCACCGAAGCCGGCGCCACCCGCAGCTGGCTCCACGACGACGGCTGGGCGCCCATGGTCACGCCGAGCGCCGCCCGGATCGACACGGCATGGCTGACGACGACCACCGTCCGGTCGACGCCGCCCGCCAGCAACCCGTCGAGGCCGGCCTGCAGGCGGCGGCCGACGTCCTCGATCGACTCTCCGCCGGGCGGCCGCACGTTCGCCCTGGTGTGCCACGGCTCGAGCTGCCCCGGCCACCGCTCCTCGATCTGCTCGGCTGTCAGCCCCTGCCACTCGCCGAAGTCGGCCTCCTGGAACGTCGCGTCCGTCCGGACCGCGAGGCCCAGCCGCTCGGCGATGATCGCGCTGGTCTGCTGCGTGCGCACCATAGGTGAGGCGATGACCTCGGTGGGGTACGAGATGTCGCCCCACAGGTCACGGCCGACGCGGTCCACCAGGTCGGCCGCGTCGCGCGCCTGCCGGAGGCCGGTCTCGTCGAGCGGCGGACCGGGCTCACCGGACCCCGAGTACCCGCGGGCGACGGTCATGGTCGTCTGGCCGTGCCGGACGAGCACCACCGTGACGGGCTGCTCCTGGTCGAACCGGACGCCGGCCCCCGACGGTCGAGGGGCGCGGCCTGGTGAGCTGGGCGAGGCGACGTCGGTCACGATCGCAGTCTTGCCCTCACGCCCACGATTGGCGACCGGTCAGCCCCGGGCGGGCTCCGGGAGCCGGACCAGGATGCGCCCGCACTCCTCACACCGGACCACCTGGTCCTGCGGTGCGTTGACGATCGCCTCCACGTCGAGCGGGTTGAGCTCGAGCCGGCAGCTCTCGCACCGCCGCCCGCGCAGCGCGCCGGCGCCCTTGCCGCCCAGCTGGGCGCGCAGCTTCTCGTAGAGGGTCACCAGCCCGGCGTCCAGGCCCTCGACCGCCTTCGCGCGCTCGGCACGCACAGAGTCGGCGTCCGCGTCCAGCGCCGCGAAGGCCGCATCGCGCTCGGCCACGACCTCGGCCCGGTTGCCCGCGAGCGACCCGTGCGCAGTGGTCACCTCGGCCAGCGCGGTCTCGTGCGCCTCGAGCCGCTACATGACGTCGAGCTCGACCTCCTCGAGCTCCGACTGCCGACGACCCAGCGCGACGAGCTCGCTCTGCAGCGCCTGCAGGTCCTTCGGGCTGCCCTGACCGGAGTCGAGCCGGGCCTGGTCGCGCGCCGCGCGGACCCGCACCTGCTCGACGTCGGCCTCCGCCTTGGTGAGCTCGCGCCGCAGGTCGCTCACCGCGGTCTGCGAGGTCACCAGCGCCGTGTGCAGGTCGGTGACCTGGGAGTCCAGCTCGATCAGCCGGGCCAGCTCGGGCAGCGTGCGCTTCTTGTGGGCGATCTGGTCCAGGCGGGTGTCGAGCTCCTGGACGTCGAGCAGTCGGCGCTGGTCCGCTGCGGGGGCTGTGGTCACGGGTGTCCTTCGGTCGAAGCGTGTGGTGCGGCCGGCTCGGGGCTCGCGACGCGACCCGTCCACGGGTCGGTGCGCAGCGTGCTGACGCGCGTCTCCACCGTAGTCCCCGCGGCCGTGAGGTCGGCCTCGAGCGCCCGGGCGGCGTGGGCGAGCCACGGCCACTCGGAGGCGAAGTGGGCGACGTCGACGAGGTATGGCGTCGCGGCACCCTCGAAGGCCGCCCGCTCCCGCAGCTCGGACGTCGGGTGGTGGCGCAGGTCGGCGGTGACGTAGGCGTCGACCCGCGCCGCGCGCACGGCGTCGAACAACGAGTCGCCCGATCCGCCGACCACGGCGACGCGCTGGACCCGACCGTCGGGGTCGCCGGCGAAGCGCACGCCCTGGACGGTCGCGGGAAGGGCAGAGGCCACGGCCGTGGCGAAGTCGCGGAGCGTCGTCGGCCGCTCCAGCGTGCCGACCCGGCCGGTTCCCGTGTCCCCGGGCCACGTCGCCAGCTCGAGCACGTCGAACGCGGGCTCCTCGTAGGGGTGCGCCGCGCGCATCGCGGCGACGACCGCACCGCGCAGCCGCCGCGGCGCCACCATCTCCACGCGCGCCTCGACCACGCGCGACACCTGTCCGGCGGACCCGAGCGTGGGAGAGGCGTCCGACGACGGCGTGAACGTCCCCTCGCCCGTCGACGTCCAGGCGCACCGCGAGTACTCGCCGATCGCGCCGGCGCCGGCCGCGGCCAGCGCGTCGACCAGCCGTTCGGCGCCGTCGACCGGGACGAACACGACGTGCTTGTCCAGCGGCCCGGCCGGGGCCGGGTCCAGGGGCATGGTGCCGTCGAGCCCGAGGGCCTCGGCGAGCGCGTCGGCGACCCCGCCGGTCGCCGCGTCGGCGTTCGTGTGCGCCGTGAAGAGCGCGGTCCCCGAGCGGACGAGCCGGTGCAGCAGCGCCCCCTTGAACGTCGTCGCGGCGATCGAGTGGACCGGTCGCAGCAGGAGCGGGTGGTGGGTCACGACGAGGTCGGCCTGCCACTCCACCGCCTCGTCGACCACCGCGGCGACGGGGTCGACGGCGAACAGCACACGCCGGACAGGCTGGTCCGGGTCACCCGTCACGAGCCCGACGGCGTCCCAGGACTCGGCGGTCGCCGGGGGGTACCGGCGCTCGAGCAGCGAGAGGACGTCGGCAAGTCGGGGCACGCTCACGCCCAGCACGCTACCTGCCGGCTCATCGCACCTCGACGGCATCGCCGACCGCGACGTTCCCCGTCCGCACGGGGACCATCTGGATGCCGAACCACAGCTCGCCGTCCCAGCGTCGGTGCCGGGCGAGCGTCACCAGCGGCTCCCGACCCTTCACCTGGGTGTCCGGGTCGATCGTCGTCATCACGCACCGCCCGCACAGGTCCGCGAACCGCAGCTCGACGTCACCGACGACCAGCGTGGACCAGCGGTCCTCCGCGAACGCCTCGAGGTCGCCGTCCACCACCAGGTTGGGCCGGAACCGGCGCATGTCCAGCGCCTGACGTGGCCCGGGTGCGGCCTCGCCGCGCGTGAGCGCACGCTCCACGCGCTCGTCGTGCAGCTCGGACGCCCAGGCGTCGAGCCGGGCGAGCGAGGCCGTGGTGGTCACGTGCAGCGGGCCGCTGTCGTTGAGGGACATCGGGTCGTCCAGGGTGCCGCCGTGCTTCTCCGCCATGCCGCGCCGGGCCGGGTCGTCCAGCCAGAGCAGCCGTGCGGGACGACCCAGCAGCGCGGTGCACCACGCGTCGGCCTCGGCACCGGCCCCCGTGGCGGTCTCGATGCGGCTCATCCGCACGGGCACGTCGGCCCGCCCGCTCGGCTCGGGGACCACCAATGGTCCGCGTCCCGGGGCGGTGAGGAGCACGCCGCCGTCGACCGTGGTCGCGCGAGCCCCGAGCATCACGGGGTGCTTGCGCGCGGTGAGCGTCTCGCCGGACTCGTCGACGAGCATCCACCGGCGGTCGCCGCGCGGCCCGGAGGTGTCGACGCTCATCGCGTCCAGCGGGGTCCCCGCGAGGGACTTCACCGGGTAGACGGTGAGGGCGGAGACGAAAGGCATGGCCGGACCTTAACAACGGCCGGCTCTGCCGACGGTGACGTGCAGGGTGGGCCCGGCCGGTTTCGAACCGGCGACCTCCGCGGTGTAAGCGCGGCGCTCTGACCAGCTGAGCTACAGGCCCCGACGGGCGCCCGGTTGGCGGGCGTCTCGACGGGCGCTCAGCCTACCGGCGCGCCCACCGTCAGGCGGCGAGGTCCGCGAGGGCCGCACGGTAGGACGAGAAGTCCCGCGCACGCCCCGGAGGGTTGATCACGCTCCAGCGCAGCACGCCCTCCGCGTCCACGAGGAAGCTCCCCCGCACGGCGAACCCGCGGGAGTCGTCGAAGACGCCGTACGCGCGCGCGACCTCGCCGTGCGGCCAGAAGTCGGACAGCAGGTCGAACCCGAAGCCCTCCTGGGCCGCCCACGCGCGCAGCGAGTGCCCCGGGTCGCAGGAGACGACGAGGACGTGGACGCCGGCCTCCTCGAACTCGCTGATGTTGTCCCGCAGCTCGCACAGCTCGCCGGTGCACGTCCCCGAGAACGCGAACGGGACGAAGACGATCACGACGGGTCCGCCGCGCAGCCCGCTGAGGGTCACCGGCGTGCCGTGGGTGTCGCGCAGGGAGAAGTCGGGGGCCGGGGCGCCGAGCGCCGGGGTGCTGTCTGCCATGCCGCGGACTGTAACAACTGCGGACCACTCTTTCGTGTCGAGCCAAGTGTCCACATCGTGGACACGACCCTCGTCGACATCTGGCCGCTCTCCGTTGACGCGGGCACGGTCGCCGTGCTCCCCCCGTCGTCACGCGTCTCACCAGGCGTTCTATAACGTTTAGGTCACGACGTACCACGCCATGACACCCGGTTTCAGGGCCAACCGGGTGAACCCGACACGAGCGGCGCAAGTGGGCGACCTGGACATCCGATCTACTCGTGGGCACCATTCTTCCCAACTCGCGCGCAGGACGGCCGTCCAGCCGTTCGGCGCGGTCGGGAAGAGATGCCAGAACGACGCCCGTCCCACCGCCTGGCGGGGTCCCGCCGCCATGACAGAGGAATGTGCATGCTGACTCGCTTCCGCAAGACACTCGTCGCCGCCGCCCTCGCCGCCGGCCTGCTCGCGATCCCTCTGGCCCTCCCGCAGATGGCCCAGGCAGACACCCAGGCGTGCGCCCCATCGCGGAGCGATCGGCTGATCCCGGGTGAGAGCCTCGCGGCCGGCCAGAAGATCACGTCGCTGAACGGCAAGTACACGTTCGGCCTCGAGACCGACGGCACCGTGGCGATCCGGACGGCTGCGGGTGGCGCCCTGTGGAAGAAGGGTCCGTTCGGCAGCGGCTCGACGCTCGCCGTCGAGGCCGGCAGCGACCTGGTCCTGCGCGACAAGGCCGACGTCGTCCGCTGGCACACGGGCGTGCTGTCCGACTGCGCCGCCGTCGTGATGCTCGGCGACGGGCGTGTCGTCCTGGCCGAGAACACCACGGAGCTGTGGAGCGTCCCCGCGTCCCGCCCCAAGAGTGTCTCGGTCGAGGGCTGGGACCCGACCAAGCCGCCGACGGCGACGTGCGCCCCCGTGGCCGCCGACCGTCTCGTCCCTGGCCAGAGCCTCAAGGTCGGCCAGCAGATCTCGTCGACGGGGGGCAAGTTCGCCTTCGTCCTCGATGCCAACGGCGACCTCATCATCCGGACGGCGGCCGGCGGGTCGATCTGGAAGAAGTCCGGCGGCGCAGGCGCGCACCTCGACCTCACGACCAGCGGTGACCTCCGGCTCCTCAAGGCCGACGGCACGCTCGTCTGGCACAACGAGGTGGCCTCCAGCTGCGCACCGGTCGTCGTCCAGGACGACGGTCGAGTGGTCGCGATCTCCGGCGGCGCCGTCGTCTGGGCGATCCCGACCAACCGGGGCACGGCGACCGCGACCCCCTCCGCGACGCCGACGCCGGTCCCCTCGGTCACCGCGAAGCCGGCGCCGGCCCCCACGGCCACGCCCACCGCCACGCCGAAGCCGACGCCGACTCCCACGCCGACGGTCAAGCCGACCCCGACCCCGACGCCCACCGCGCCGGCGGCGCCGGCCAAGCCGGGCAGCCGCGACGCCACGTACTACCCGTTCTCCTCGACCGCGCCGTGGAACATCGCCATCGGCTCGGGCGCGAAGTACGAGTCCGTGACGGCGCCCCGCACGCACGACTTCCTCGCCGAGACCTCCGTGGTCAACTCGGTGCGCTGGTCGATCGCGGTGAAGGTGGCCACGTCCGCCGACCCGGTCGCCACGGTCACCAACCTCTCCAACGGCGCCGTCTACAAGGTGCGGGTCCCCCGTGACACGCAGCCGACGTACGGCACGGACATGCACGTGGGCGTCATCCAGCCCGACGGCATCACCGGCTGGGAGTTCTACAAGTTCACCAACGTCGGCACCGACAAGTGGACGACGACCCGCGCCGTGCAGACCGACCTGCGTGGCGACGGCATGGTCGATGGCGCGCGCGCCTCGGGCATCTCCTTCTACATCGGCCTGATCCGCGAGAAGGAGCTGAAGGCGCTCTCGATCAAGCACGTGCTGGCCATCGGGCTCCCCGACGAGCTGCTGAAGGACGGCCCGGTCTGGCCCGCCCGGACGCAGGACTCCAACGGCGCCACCGCCTACTCGGGCAACGTGCCGATGGGGACCATGGCGGCGATCCCGCCGTCGGTCAACATCGACGCCATGAAGCTGAGCCCCGAGGGCAAGGCGCTCGGCCACGCGCTGCAGGACTACGGCGCACTGGTGCTGGTGCGCTCCGGCACGGCGTCCCTGTTCTGCGAGCAGTCGTGCGACCCCGCCCAGGCGACGGCCGCGAACAACGACTTCCGCCAGCTGTACCCGCTGATGCGCGTGGTCACCAACAACACCGCGGCGACCCCGGGTGGCGGCGGCACGCCGCGCCAGCCGGCCCTGCCGGGCGTCAAGTGACGGTTCGTCGCACCTGACACGAGCAGAGGGGGTCCCGGCCGATTCGGCCGGGACCCCCTCCGTCGTCGTCTGCGTGCGGTCAGCGGCCGCGGCCCCGGGCACCGAGCCGGGTGGCGGACCAGTCGGGCGCGATCGAGAACGTGCTCATCGCGTGCAGCCCCGAGGTGGTCGCGGCCTCCTCGATGTCGCTGTGCGAGACGTGCCCGGACCGTCCGGCCTTCGGCGTGAGCACCCAGATGGGTCCCCCGTCGTCGAGCACCGTCATCGCGTCCACGAGCGCGTCTGTGAGGTCCCCGTCGCCGTCGCGGAACCAGATCACGGCGCCGTCGGTGACGTCGTCGAACTCCTCGTCGACCAGCTCGGTGCCGGTCACTGTCTCGAGGCCGGCGCGCAGCTCGTCGTCGACGTCGTCGTCGTAGCCGAACTCCTGGATCACCTGACCCGAGGAGAAGCCCAGGCGGGCGGCCGCCTGCGACGCGCCTTCGTCCGCGGTGGATGACACGTCCGGACCGCTCCCTTCCGTCTGTGCGGCCCCCGTCGGGGACCACCTGCTCATTGCCGCACACGCTAGCCCACCGCACAGGGACGGGCGCACGCAAGACCTGCAGAGATGATGGTGTCGGGACCCCCCGGCCGCTATGTTCGAGCTCCGCCGACACCCTGGAGGCCCGATGCGCCCCGAAACCCTGTGGTGGATGTCGTGCCGCCTTCACCGGAGCCGCCTCACGCCGCTCGCGCGGGTGCTCAAGGCCGTCAACTTCCTCCTCTTCCACGCGGTCCTGCCGTACGAGTGCGACGTCCCCCGGGACGTGACCCTCTGGCACCACGGGCTGGGCACCGTGGTCCACCCGAACACCCGGATCGGTCACCGGGTCAAGATCGGCCACAACGTGACCATCACGGCCGGGTCGCAGGCGGCCGGCTCGGACCTCGCGGTGGTCCTCGGCGACGACGTCGTCGTCGGGACGGGGGCGCTCGTCAAGCCGCGCCGGGGTCACCGGCTCCTCGTCGGCGACGGTGCCCAGGTCGGCGCGCACGCCGTCGTCGTGGACGACGTGCCGGCGGGGGCCCTGATGCTGCCGCCCGTGGCGCAGCGGCGCGAGCGGACGGCACCGGAGGCCTTCGCGGAGGCGGAATGACCGCACTGTCATGGACGTCACGTGGAGGTTCTCGGTACTCGGTGTGACTTTCGGGCCCTCGGGGTCCGAGAATGGGTGGACTACCCGCACCCCGTCGCAGAGCGCCTACCCAGGCGTGTCCGGCGGGGCACGGAACAGATGCGCCGCCGATGCCGACCGGGCTCGTGCGCGCGGACGAGACGCAAGGAGCGCAGGTGGCTTCGATCGACGAGACGGGACCGCTCATCGGCGGCCTGCTCAGCCAGGTGCCGGACATCGATCCGGACGAGACCGGCGAGTGGGTGGAGTCCCTCGACGGACTCATCGACGAGAAGGGCGGCCCGCGCGCGCGTTACGTGCTGCTGAGCATGCTGCGGCACGCGCGCCAGCGGAACGTGGCCATCCCGGCCTCGCTCAACACGCCGTACGTCAACACCATCGCGGTGGACGACGAGCCGTACTTCCCCGGTGACGAGGCCCTCGAGCGGCGCTACCGCTCGTGGATCCGCTGGAACGCCGCCGTCATGGTCACGCGCGCGCAGCGCCCCGGCGTCGGCGTCGGCGGGCACATCTCGTCGTACGCGTCGGTCGCGACGCTGACCGAGGTGGGTCTCAACCACTTCTTCCGCGGCAAGGACCACCCCGGCGGCGGCGACCAGGTCTACTTCCAGGGTCACGCCTCCCCCGGCGTCTACGCCCGCGCCTTCCTCGAGGGCCGCCTGAGCGCCCACCAGCTGGACGGGTTCCGCCAGGAGCTGTCGCACCCGGGCGGCGGCCTGCCGTCGTACCCGCACCCGCGCCTGGCGCCGGACCTGTGGGAGTTCCCGACGGTCTCGATGGGCCTCGGCCCGTCGTCGGCCATCTACCAGGCCTGGACCAACCGGTACCTGCACCTGCGCGGCATCAAGGACACCAGCCAGCAGGACGTCTGGGCGTTCCTGGGCGACGGCGAGATGGACGAGCCCGAGTCCCGCGGCATGCTCCAGCTGGCCGGCCAGCAGGGCCTGGACAACCTCACGTTCGTCGTCAACTGCAACCTGCAGCGGCTCGACGGCCCGGTGCGCGGCAACGGCAAGATCATCCAGGAGCTCGAGGCGCAGTTCCGCGGCGCCGGCTGGAACGTCATCAAGGTCGTCTGGGGCCGCGAGTGGGACGCCCTGCTCCAGGCCGACAAGGACCGCGCGCTCGTCAACCTGATGAACACGACGCCCGACGGCGACTTCCAGACGTACCGGGCCGAGAACGGCGCCTTCATCCGCGAGAACTTCTTCGGCCGCGACCCGCGGACCAAGGCGCTCGTGGAGCGGATGACGGACGACGAGATCTGGGCGCTCAAGCGCGGCGGTCACGACTACCGCAAGATCTTCGCCGCCTACAAGGCCGCCCGCGAGCACACGGGCCAGCCGACCGTCATCCTGGCGCACACCATCAAGGGTTACGGGCTGGGCTCCGGCTTCGCCGGGCGCAACGCGACGCACCAGATGAAGAAGCTCAAGGGCGACGACCTCAAGACGCTGCGCGACTCGCTGCGGATCCCGATCACGGACGAGCAGATCGACGAGAACCCGTACCTCCCGCCGTACTTCCACCCGGGCGCGGAGGACGAGGGCATCCAGTACATGCTCGAGCGTCGCCGCCAGCTGGGCGGGTTCGTGCCGGAGCGCCGGACGACGCACAAGCCGCTGACGCTGCCGGACGCCAAGGTCTACGAGGGCATGGCGAAGGGCTCGGGGCACCAGGAGGTCGCCACCACGCAGGCGCTCGTGCGCCTGTTCAAGGACCTCGTGCGGGACAAGGAGTTCGGCCACCGCCTGGTTCCGATCATCCCCGACGAGGCCCGCACGTTCGGTCTCGACTCGATCTTCCCGAGCGCCAAGATCTTCAACACGAACGGCCAGAACTACATGGCCGTGGACCGCGAGCTCATGCTCTCCTACAAGGAGTCCGAGTCCGGCCAGATCATGCACACCGGCATCAACGAGGCGGGGTCGGCATCGGCGTTCCAGGCCGTCGGGACGTCGTACGCGACGCACGGCGAGCCGCTGATCCCGTTCTACTTCTACTACTCGATGTTCGGGTTCCAGCGGACCGGCGACCAGTTCTGGGCCGCCGGCGACCAGATGGCCCGCGGCTTCCTCATCGGCGCCACGGCCGGCCGGACCACGCTGACCGGCGAGGGCCTGCAGCACGCCGACGGCCACAGCCCGCTGCTGGCCGGCACCATGAGCCACGTCGTGCACTACGACCCGGCCTACGGGTACGAGATCCGGCACATCGTCAAGGACGGCATCGAGCGGATGTACGGCGAGGGTCAAGACCGTGACCGCGACGTCATCTACTACCTCACCGTCTACAACGAGCCCATGCACCAGCCGGCGGAGCCCGAGGGCGTCGACGTCGAGGGCATCCTGCGCGGCATCCACCTGGTGTCGCCGGCCGAGGGTGACGGGCCGCGCGCCCAGATCCTGGCGTCGGGCGTCGCGGTGCCGTGGGCGCTCGAGGCCAAGAAGCTGCTGGCCGAGGACTGGGGCGTCCAGGCCGCGGTGTGGTCGGTGACCAGCTGGAACGAGCTGCGTCGCGACGGCCTCGCCGCCGACCAGCAGGCGTACCTGCACCCCGGCGAGGAGGAGCGCGTCCCCTACCTCACGCAGAAGCTGCAGGGGGCCGAGGGTCCGTTCGTCGCGACGACGGACTTCGACCACCTCGTCGCGGACC
>NZ_JBFULZ010000006.1:0-44358 GCF_054049635.1 Cellulomonas sp. P5_C6
GACCTGCAGTGAGCGAGCCGCTGCACCGACACGGCGACTGCGTTCGACCGCGACCCCGTCGCTCGACTTCGACCTCGACGCGCTGACCAACACGTCGGCACAGCTCGACACCCCCGGCGTCCGCCGCGTCCACACCATGGAACCGGGCGTGAGCGAACGTCGGCGACGTCGCTGGCAGGATCCGAACGACGCACCGGTTCCACGTGAAACATCGTCCAACGACGAAGGGGTGGACCCGCAGGCCCACCCGTTCATCCCGCCCGGTCAGACGACCGCGGTCACATCACGCCGGACGGATCACCACGTGCCGGTTCGGCTCGACGCCGTCGGAGTCGCTCGACATSCCGGCGGCAGCRACGGTGTCGTGGACSACCTTGCGCTCGAACGGGTTCATCGCGTCGAGGGCCACGGCCACGCCGGACTCCTTCACGCGGGCGATCGCGTCGTTGGCGACGGTCACCAGCTCGGCACGACGACCGGCGCGGTAGCCGGCGACGTCGAGCATGAGCCGGCTGCGCTCGCCGGTCTTCGCCTGCACGGCCAGGCGGGTCAGCTCCTGGAGAGCATCCAGAACCTCCCCGTCGGGACCGGCGAGGCGCGAGAGTGAACGGTCCGCAGGGTCCTCGGACACGATCTCGACGGCGGCACGGCCGTGGTCGATGTCGATGTCGATGTCACCGTCGAGGTCGGCGATGTCGAGCAGCTCCTCGAGGTAGTCAGCGGCGATCTCGCCCTCTTCCTCGAGGCGCTTGGTGCTGACGGTCTCGACGGGAGCGTCGGGCTGGGTCGAAGTCATGGAGTCTCTCTCCGATCAACGTCGCGCGGGTGCGCTACTTCTTAGGCTTGGTGGGGGCGGCTGGCGCCGGCGTGCTGGGCCCGTCGGGTTCGTCGTCGGTCGACGCGGTGGGCTTGCCGGTGACGCCTTCGTTGGCGACACGGGGCTTGTTGCGGTCCTTGCGCTTCGGCTGCTCCCGCTGCCCGCTGCGCGGCTTCTCCTCGATGACGAGGGTGGTCGTCGCGGGCGCGTCCTCGATGAGGGATCCGTGCGCGGCAGCCTTGCGGGCCTTGCGCTCCTTCATGGCGAGCTCGGCCTGTGAGCCGGGGGCCGGCATCCGACGGATCGTGTAGAACTGCTGTCCCATCGACCAGAGGTTCGTGGTGGTCCAGTAGATGAGGACACCGATGGGGAAGTTGACGCCGGAGAAGGCGAAGATCAGCGGCAGGACGTAGAGCAGGACCTTCTGCTGCTGAGCCATCGGTCCCTGGAGCGCGGCCGGCGGCATGTTCTTCATGGTCAGCTGGCGCTGCGTGAGGAAGGTCGTCGCGGACATCGCCACGATCAGGACGGCGCTGACCACGCGGATGTGCCAGTTGTCGCCGGCCTGCATGAACGTGCCGGACAGCGGGGCGCCGAAGATCGTGGCGGCCTCGGCCTGCGCGGCGAGCTCGGGGGTCATCGGGCCGATCGGCGGGTACTGGCCGGAGGCGATGCCGGGGAGCTCGATGAGCACGCGGAAGAGCGCGAAGAAGATGGGGGACTGCAGCAGGATCGGCAGGCAGGACGCGAACGGGTTCGTGCCGTTCTCCCGGTAGAGCGCCATGGTCTCGCGCTGCAGAGCCTCACGGGACGCGGGGTCGGTCTTCCCCTTGTACTTCTTCTGGATCGCCTGCATCTGCGGAGCGATCAGCTGCATGCCGCGCGAGGCCTTGATCTGGCGGAAGAACAGCGGGATCAGCGCGATCCGGATGACGATCACGAGCCCCACGATGGAGAGCCCCCAGGCGGCGCCGCTGGCGGGGTCGAGACCGATCGCAGAGAGGAGCGCGTGGAACTGGACCATGATCCAGGCCACGACGACCATGATGGGTTTGAGCAGACCGTCGAACCACGACATGTGGCAGAACTCCTCGTTGGGGTCAGTGCGTGGCAGCAGCCACGTGGGAATGACGGTGAGCGGACCGCGCAGGTGGAACGTCGTCCACGCCACCCAGGTTCCACGGGTTGCAGCGGAGCAACCGCCAGACAGCCAGCCGCGTCCCGCGCAGGACACCGTGGCGCTGCACAGCGATCACGGCGTACTGCGAGCACGACGGGTAGAACTTGCAGGTGGGCGGCGTCATCGGGGAGATGAACCGCTGGTAGCCCCGAATGAGCAGGACGACCACCCGCGCGGGGGCGTGCATCACCGAGTGCATGGTCATGGGATGACTACGCCTCGGTCCGACGTCGGGCCCGACGGGTCGCCGTCTCGAGTGCGGCGTCCAGGTCCGCGCCCAGGAGGGTGAACGGCCGACCGGCCGACGCCGGCAGCGCTCGGATGACGATGCCTGCGTCGTTCGGGAGACCGGCCAGCCGGGGCCGGACGAGCTCGCGCAGGCGACGCTTCACGAGGTTGCGCGTGACGGCGGTCCCGACGGCCTTGGACACGACAAGACCGATCACCGGCCCATCGGGCGAGTGATCGGTCCGTGTCGTCAGATGCACCACGAGGGTGTCCCGTCCGCCGCGCGCGCCTCGGCGCACCGCCTGCTCGAAGTCGGCAGCGCGGCGCATCCGGTGCGCGGCGGACAGCACCGACGTCTGTGTCAGGCCGAGAGCTCCGAGCGACCCTTGCGGCGGCGGGCCGCCAGGATCGCGCGGCCGGCGCGCGTACGCATGCGCAGACGGAAGCCGTGGGTCTTGGCCCGGCGCCGGTTGTTCGGCTGGAAGGTGCGCTTGGTCACGAGATTCTCCAACTACATCGGGTGGGCCTCGCAGGTGCCGCGCGACCAGGTTCAGGCTGCCGAGATCGAATGCTCCGGGACACACGAGCGAGCTTGCATGCACGCGTGCGGCGTCAGGGCGCGCCAGGAGGGAGCCATCGATAAGGCTGCAATACCGTACTTCCCGCCGTACTGGCCGGTCAAATGCGCGCGACTCGCCGCACCGATCCTGCCACAGCCCGTCCGACGTCACCCGCTGGGGCACTGCCCGCACCTCGGGGCTGCCACTACGATCGATCATCGTCGCCGGGGCGAGCAGCCTGTGGACCACACCGTGGTGGACAGGGCCTGAACGCCACGAGAACAACGCCGACAGGTGCGCTCCGCTCGCCCGTCCTCACCGTGTGTCGGGGCCTCCGCGGCCACCGCGATCATCTGCTCACAGGTGTGGACAACTGTGTGGACAACGCGGGGTCGTGCGAGACTCGACCACCCACGCGAACGAACAGCCGAGGTAGCACGTGTCACAGGACGAAGAGCTCTCCCGGGTCTGGGGGCACGTGGTGTCGACCCTCGAGTCGAGTCCGGACATCACCCCACGCCAGATCGCCTTCGTCCGTCTCGCCCGTCCGCTCGGGCTCCTCGACGGCACCCTGCTCCTGGCCGTCGGCAACGACCTGACCAAGGACTACCTCGAGTCCCGGGTCCGCGGCGAGGTCACGATCGCGCTGAGCGCAGCGCTCGACCGCGAGGCGCGGTTCGCCATCACGGTCGATCCCGATCTGGCCGAGGACGCGCCCCCCGCGCTGCGGGTCGTCGGCGCGGAGCAGCGGCACGAGCCGTACAGCCCTTCGCGCGACGAGCGCGAGGCGGACGAGGCCGACGCCCGGCGCGAGGCGCGCCCCGACCTGTCTCTGGTCAGCGACGAGGACGCGTCGGACAACGGCTCGCAGCACACGCGTCGCTACGGCGGCCGGGACGACGACCGTCCGTCGCCCGCCAACCGTCGCCAGCCTGCCGAGCCGGCCCGGCTGAACCCCAAGTACCTCTTCGAGACGTTCGTCATCGGCAGCTCGAACCGCTTCGCGCACGCCGCGGCTGTCGCGGTCGCCGAGGCACCGGCCAAGGCCTACAACCCGCTGTTCATCTACGGCGACTCGGGTCTGGGCAAGACGCACCTGCTGCACGCGATCGGCCACTACGCGCAGAACCTCTACCCGAGCGTCCGCGTGCGGTACGTGAACTCCGAGGAGTTCACCAACGACTTCATCAACTCGATCTCCGAGGGCAAGGCCGGCGCGTTCCAGCGCCGCTACCGCGAGGTCGACGTGCTCCTCATCGACGACATCCAGTTCCTGCAGGGCAAGGAACAGACGATGGAGGAGTTCTTCCACACGTTCAACACCCTGCACAACGCGAACAAGCAGGTCGTGATCACGTCCGACCTGCCGCCCAAGCAGCTGAACGGCTTCGAGGACCGCATGCGGTCGCGCTTCGAGTGGGGCCTGATCACCGACGTCCAGCCGCCGGACCTCGAGACCCGCATCGCGATCCTGCGCAAGAAGGCCGGCAGCGAGCGGCTGCAGGCGCCGCCGGACGTCCTGGAGTACATCGCCTCCAAGATCTCGACCAACATCCGCGAGCTCGAGGGTGCGCTCATCCGGGTGACGGCGTTCGCCAACCTCAACCGCCAGCAGGTGGACCTGTCGCTCGCGGAGATCGTCCTCAAGGACCTGATCACCGACGACCAGACGACCGAGATCACGGCGACGCAGGTCATCGGCCAGACGGCCGCCTACTTCGGTCTCAGCATCGACGACCTGTGCGGCTCCAGCCGTTCGCGCGTGCTGGTCACGGCTCGCCAGATCGCCATGTACCTGTGCCGTGAGCTCACCGACCTGTCCCTGCCGAAGATCGGTCAGGCGTTCGGCGGGCGGGACCACACCACCGTCATGCACGCGAACCGCAAGATCCGCGAGCTCATGGCCGAGCGCCGGTCGATCTACAACCAGGTCACCGAGCTGACCAACCGGATCAAGCAGCAGAACCGCGGCTGACCAGAAGCCCAGTTCAGCCTGTTCTGCCCGGTCGTCTCCCCACAGTTATCCACAGCTGTCCACAGGACCCTGGGGATGCTTGTGACCTGATTCACCCGTTCGGCTCACTCGACCCTGCCGGACGGCGCTCCACGTCCCTGACCTGCAGCAATACGGCAAAACCGACAATGTGCGCGTTCACAAACGGTCATTCGGCGCGTCCGGGCATGAGACAACTCTCACGGTCGAAACGTTCCGACGGTCTTGACCCCAACCTTCACCCTGCGGATGAGACATGCATGGGACGAATCTCCACACCTGTGGGTACACCTGTGGACGACGGTGGATGACCCCACCTTGTGATGTGGACGGGAAGGGCCGTCGCGGTGGACGCAGGACGGCCCGGACACAGCTCTCCACGGCTGTCCACGGGGTGTCCGATCCGGCCCACAACCGGCGTGCACACCCTGATCGGGGGTTGACCTGCACGGACGTCCACCATCCACACAGTGCACAGGACCGATGACGATGACGACACTTCTCTCTCCGATGGATCCACACACCGCCAAAGGGCTGGACGGGTCGACGAACGACACGGTTGTGGTTGTCATCCGCATGCCCGTACCGAGCGTCGGACCACTCGCGTAGTGTTCGCCTGACGCCTTCCGACCGGACCTCCTCACAACCTGTGACGGCACGCCGGCAGGGCCGCACGACGAGAGGTTTGAGGCATGAGGTTCCGGGTCGACCGCGACGTTCTCGCGGACGCCGTCACATGGACGGCGCGCAGCCTGCCCACGCGGCCCCCCGTCCCCGTCCTGGCGGGTGTGCGCCTCGAGGCCGACACCACAGGCACCGTGCAGCTCTCGAGCTTCGACTACGAGGTCTCCGCCCGGTCGCAGATCCCGGCGGACGTGACCGAGGCCGGCTCCGTGCTCGTCTCCGGCCGCCTCCTCGCGGAGATCTCCCGGTCGCTGCCCGACAAGCCGGTCGACGTGGTGCTCGAGGGCACCAAGGTCGTCGTGACGTGTGGCGCCAGCCGCTTCACGCTCCTGACCATGCCGGTCGAGGACTACCCGAACCTCCCGGTCATGCCGCCCACCACGGGCACCGTCGACGGCGACGAGCTGACCCACGCGGTCGCCCAGGTGTCCGTCGCCGCGAGCCGGGACGACACGCTGCCGCTGCTCACGGGCGTGCGAGTGGAGATCGAGGGCGAGAAGGTCACCCTCCTCGCCACGGACCGCTACCGGCTCGCGCTGCGTGAGCTCACGTGGAAGCCGTCGTCGCCGGACATCTCGACGGTCGCCCTGGTCCGGGCCCGGACGCTGTCCGACGCCGCGAAGTCCCTGGGCAGCGCCGGCTCCGTGACGGTGGCGCTGTCCACCGGCTCAGGCGTCGACATGATCGGCTTCGAGGCCGCCGGTCGGCAGACCACGAGCCTCCTCGTCGACGGCGACTACCCCGCGGTGCGCCGGCTGTTCCCGGACGAGACGCCCATCCACGCCGTCGTCGGCACGCACGCCCTGGCGGACGCCGCCAAGCGCGTCGCGCTGGTCGCCGAGCGGAACACCCCGATCCGGCTGTCGTTCAGCGAGGGCCAGGTCGTCCTCGACGCCGGTCAGGGCGACGACGCGCAGGCCTCCGAGGCGCTCGAGGCCACGCTGGTCGGCGACGACATCTCGGTGGCGTTCAACCCCCAGTTCCTGCTCGACGGGCTGGGCGCGCTGAGCACGACGTTCGTCCGGCTGTCGTTCACGCACCCCAACAAGCCGGTCGAGTTCACCGGCCAGGAGTCGCTGGACGGCGAGGACAACCCCGAGTACCGCTACCTGCTCGTCCCCATCCGTTTCGCCAGCTGACCAGCGGAGCTGCAGACGGCCGGGACGGCTGACCGGCGCACCGCGCCCCTCTGGGGCAGAGTGAGCGAGACACGCAGGACGCGAACCGAAGAAGAGGCAGACGGCATGCACATCGGTCTGGTGGGTCTGGGCAAGATGGGCGCGAACATGCGGACGCGCATCCGTGCCGCGGGTATCGACGTCACGGGGTACGACCGCAACCCGGACGTCACCGACGTCCCCTCGCTGGAGGCCCTCGTCGAGGCGCTCCCGGCCGGCGAGCGCATCGTGTGGGTGATGGTGCCGTCGGGCGAGATCACGGATGCCGTGGTGACCGAGCTGGCGGGCCTGCTCACGGCCGGCGACGTCCTCATCGACGGCGGCAACTCGTACTACCAGGACGACCTTCCGCACGCGGAGCTGCTGGCGGCCAAGGGCATCGGGTTCATCGACGCCGGCGTCTCCGGCGGAGTCTGGGGCCTGGCCAACGGGTACGGCCTCATGGTCGGCGGCGAGCCGCACCTGGTCGCCAAGGCGATGCCGGTGTTCGACGCGCTGCGTCCCGAGGGGCCGCGCGAAGAGGGCTTCGTCCACGCCGGCACCGTCGGCGCGGGCCACTTCTCGAAGATGGTGCACAACGGCATCGAGTACGGGCTGATGCAGGCGTACGCCGAGGGTTACGAGCTCCTCGCGGCGAAGGACCTGGTCACGGACGTGCACGGCACCATGCGCGCGTGGCAGCGCGGCACCGTCGTCCGGTCCTGGCTGCTGGAGCTGCTGGTCAAGGCGCTGGAGCAGGACCCGGGCCTGGGCGAGATCGACGACTGGGTCGAGGACTCCGGCGAGGGCCGGTGGACCGTCGACGAGGCGATCGACCTCGCCGTGCCGGCTCCTGTCATCTCCGCCTCCCTGTTCGCACGCTTCGCCTCCCGCCAGGAGGAGTCGCCCGCGATGAAGGCCGTCGCGGCGCTGCGCCAGCAGTTCGGCGGGCACGCCGTGAAGCCCGCGCCGCCCTCCGCCTGACCAGTCGATGTACGTCGCGCACCTCTCCCTGACGGACTTCCGCTCGTACGCGCAGGTCGAGCTCCCGCTGGAGCCCGGCATCACCGCGCTCGTCGGCCCCAACGGGCAGGGCAAGACCAACCTGATCGAGGCGCTCGGCTACATCGCGACCCTGGGCAGCCACCGGGTGCCGACCGACGCCGCCCTCGTGCGGGCGGGGACGACACGGGCGGTGGTCCGGGCGAAGGTGGTCCGCGAGCTCGAGCCCGGCCGCCCGCGCTCGTCGCTGGTCGAGATCGAGGTGACGCCCGGCAAGGCAAACCGTGCGCGGGTGAACGGCGGCTCGCCGACGAGGGCGCGCGACGTGCTCGGGATCCTGCGCACCGTGCTGTTCGCACCCGAGGACCTGTCGCTGGTCAAGGGTGACCCGGACGGCCGTCGACGGTTCCTGGACGACCTGCTGGTCCAGCTCACACCGAGGGTCGCCGGCGTGATCACGGACTACGACCGCGTGCTGCGGCAACGGTCGGCTCTGCTGAAGTCGGCGGGTGCCGCGCGGCGGGGAGCCGGGGCCGACCTGCGCACGCTCGACGTGTGGGACGCCAAGCTGGCGCAGACGGGCGCCCAGATCATCGTCGCCCGGCGACACCTGGTGCGGTCGCTCGCGCCGCACATCGAACGGGCATATGCGCAGGTCAGCGCCGGGCAGGGCGACGCGATCGCCACGTACCGGGCGTCCCTGGACGCCGTCCTGGAGATCGACGACGACGACGCGGCGGCGGAGCTGGTCGAGGCGCAGCTGCTCGAGGCGATGGGTCGCCTGCGCACCAAGGAGATCGAGCGCGGGGTCAGCCTGGTCGGCCCGCACCGCGACGACCTCGTGCTCACGCTCGGCGGGCTGCCGGCCAAGGGCTACGCCAGCCACGGCGAGTCGTGGTCGTTCGCGCTGGCTCTGCGGCTCGCGTCGTACCAGCTGCTGAAGGACGGCGACGAGGTCGACGGGTGGGCCGGCGGCGACTGGGGTCCCGACGGCGAGCCCGTGCTGATCCTCGACGACGTGTTCGCCGAGCTCGACGCGCGCCGGCGGGACCGCCTGGCGGAGCTGGTGGCGCCGGCCCGGCAGGTCCTCATCACGGCGGCGGTGGCCGACGACGTCCCGGCGCCCCTGGCCGGCGCTCGGGTCGACGTGATGGGCGGGGAGGTCGCCCGTGTCCTCTGACGACGACGGCCTTTTCGTCACGCCGAAGAACAAGCCGGTGGACGGCACGCCGCTGCGCGAGCTCGTCGACCTCACACCCCCTCGGCAGGTCGCTCTCGGGGCTCTGGGTCGGGCGAAGGCCGCGGCCGCGCAGCGCGGGTTCCGGCCGGGCGACCCGGCCCGGCGGCGGCCGCTCGTCCAGGTCGCGGTGGGCACGGCCGGCCCGGGTGCGCGCGACCCGCAGCTGATCGGGTCGACGGTGAGCGGCCTGCTGGACCAGCTGGGCGGCTCCTCGGACCAGGTCGCCGGCGTGCTCAAGCACCGGTGGTCGGAGCTGGTCGGCCCCCAGGTGGCCGAGCACTGCGAGTACGTCTCGTTCGAGGGTGGCGCCCTGACGCTGCGGGCGCACTCGACGTCGTGGGCCACGCAGCTGAAGTTCCTGGCGCCGGCGATGCTCGGGCGGTTCGCGGCGGACCTCGGAGAGGGGATCGTCCTGGAGATCACGGTGCTGAACCCCGGCGGACCGCGGTTCAAGACCGGCCCGAAGCGCGTGGCGGGCCGCGGTGAGCGGGACACGTTCCGCTGACCGAGGAAGACCGGAGGGGACACCTGTGGGAAAAGAGGGTCCAGGCCCGTCCACCAGGTAGACTGTGAAGGTCATTCCTGGCGCATCTGTGCCTGGAACTCCAGCGTCATGGAGTGATCCGACCCGGCGAAGTTCGGTCGGCGCCCTCCGTCGCGTGTGAGAGCTTGAGGAGCACCACCGCCCGTGGCCGAGCAGAGCACCCCCCCGTCCAGCACGACGAAGACGACCAAGGACGGCAACGGCGGGTACGACGCCAGCGCGATCACGGTGCTCGAGGGGCTCGAGGCGGTGCGCAAGCGCCCCGGCATGTACATCGGCTCTACCGGCGAGCGCGGACTGCACCACCTGGTCTACGAGGTCGTCGACAACTCGGTCGACGAGGCCCTGGCCGGCTACTGCGACCACATCGAGGTCACGCTCCTGCCCGACGGCGGTGTGCGTGTCGTCGACAACGGCCGCGGCATCCCGGTCGCCATCCACCCGACCGAGGGCCGGCCGACCGTCGAGGTCGTCATGACGATCCTGCACGCGGGCGGCAAGTTCGGCGGCGCGGGCTACGCGGTCTCGGGCGGTCTGCACGGCGTCGGCATCTCGGTCGTGAACGCGCTCTCCACGCGCGTCGAGACGGTGGTCAAGCGCGACGGGTTCACGTGGCAGCAGGACTTCTCCGACGGCGGCAAGCCGCTGGGCGAGCTGCAGAAGGGTGCCCCGACGGACGACAGCGGCACCTCCCAGACCTTCTGGGCGGACCCGTCGATCTTCGAGACCACCGACTACGACTTCGAGACGCTGCGCGCGCGCTTCCAGCAGTACGCGTTCCTCAACAAGGGCCTCCAGATCTCGCTCACCGACGAGCGCCCGGCCCACCTGGACACGGGCGACGAGGTCGCCGGCGAGGACGAGAAGGAGGAGGGCGCCCCGGCACCCTTCCGGACCGTCACGTACAAGTACGACGGCGGCCTGGTCGACTATGTCAAGCACCTCAACAGCGCGAAGAAGGTGGAGGTCGTCCACCCGGAGATCATCGACTTCGAGTCCGAGGACACCGAGCGCCGGATCGCCGTCGAGATCGCCCTGCAGTGGACCAACGCGTACTCCGAGTCGGTCCACACCTACGCGAACACGATCTCGACCACCGAGGGCGGCACGCACGAGGAAGGCTTCCGTGCGGCGATGACCTCGCTGATCAACCGGTACGCGCGCGACAAGGGCATCCTCAAGGAGAAGGACGAGAACCTCACGGGCGACGACATCCGCGAAGGGCTCACCGCCGTCATCTCGATCAAGCTGGGCGAGCCGCAGTTCGAGGGCCAGACCAAGACGAAGCTGGGCAACACCGAGGCCAAGACGTTCGTGCAGCGGGTGGTCAACGACCAGCTCGGGGACTGGCTGGAGTCGCACCCGACCGAGGCGCGCGACGTGATCCGCAAGTCGATCCAGGCTGCGGCCGCGCGCATGGCGGCGCGCAAGGCTCGCGAGGCCACCCGCCGCAAGGGCCTGCTCGAGTCCGGCGGCATGCCGGGCAAGCTGCGCGACTGCCAGTCGAACCGCGCCGAGGAGTGCGAGGTCTTCATCGTCGAGGGCGACTCGGCCGGCGGTTCCGCCGTGCGCGGGCGCAACCCGCGGACGCAGGCGATCCTCCCCATCCGCGGGAAGATCCTCAACGTCGAGCGGGCGCGACTGGACCGGGCACTGGGCAACCAGGAGGTCCAGGCGCTGATCACGGCGTTCGGCACCGGCATCGGCGAGGACTTCGACCTGTCCAAGCTGAGGTACCACAAGATCGTGATCATGGCCGACGCCGACGTCGACGGTCAGCACATCCGGACCCTGCTGCTGACGCTGCTGTTCCGGTACATGCCGAACCTCATCACGCACGGCCACGTGTACCTGGCGCAGCCGCCGCTGTACCGGATCAAGTGGGCGAACGCCGAGCACGACTACGTCTACTCGGACCGCGAGCGGGACGCCGTGATCACCGACGGGCAGGCGAGCGGCAAGCGTCTGCCCAAGGAGAACTCGGTGCAGCGCTACAAGGGTCTGGGCGAGATGGACTACCAGGAGCTGTGGGAGACGACGATGTCGCCCGAGCACCGCACGCTGCTGCAGGTCACGCTCGACGAGGCCGCGGCGGCCGACGAGATCTTCTCGGTCCTCATGGGTGAGGACGTCGAGTCCCGTCGCTCGTTCATCCAGCGCAACGCGAAGGACGTGAGGTTCCTCGACATCTAGTCAGGAGACCGCACGGGCCACCAGCAACGCACCGAACGTAAGGAAACACGTTGAGCGAGACCACCGGCAACGAGATCGAGCACGGCCGCATCGACCAGGTCGACCTGCAGCTCGAGATGCAGCGCTCGTACCTCGACTACGCCATGTCCGTCATCGTCGGCCGCGCCCTGCCGGACGTCCGCGACGGCCTGAAGCCGGTGCACCGCCGCGTGCTCTACGCGATGTACGACGGYGGCTACCGCCCGGACCGCCAGTTCTCCAAGTGCTCGCGCGTCGTCGGCGACGTCATGGGCAAGTACCACCCGCACGGTGACACGGCGATCTACGACGCCCTGGTCCGCCTGGTCCAGGACTGGTCGCTGCGGTACCCGCTGGTGGCCGGCCAGGGCAACTTCGGCTCCCCGGGCGACGACCCGGCGGCCGCCCCGCGGTACACCGAGTGCAAGATGGCGCCGCTGTCCATGGAGATGGTCCGGGACATCGACAAGGACACCGTCGACTTCCAGGACAACTACGACGGCCGCACCCAGGAGCCCACGGTCCTGCCGTCGCGGTTCCCGAACCTGCTGGTCAACGGCTCGGCGGGCATCGCCGTCGGTATGGCCACCAACATCCCGCCGCACAACCTGCGCGAGGTCGCCGAGGGCGTGCAGTGGCACCTCGACCACCCGGACGCGTCCCGCGAGGAGCTGCTCGCGGCCCTCCTGCTGCGCATCAAGGGCCCGGACTTCCCCACCGGCGCGACGATCCTGGGCCACAAGGGCATCGAGGAGGCGTACCGGACGGGCCGCGGCTCGATCACCATGCGCGCGATCGTGCAGGTCGAGGAGATCCAGGGCCGCATCTGCCTGGTGGTCACCGAGCTCCCCTACCAGGTGAACCCCGACACGCTGGCCAAGAAGATCGCCGACCTGGTCAAGGACAACAAGGTCACCGGCATCGCGGACATCCGCGACGAGACGAGCGGCCGCGCCGGCCAGCGCCTGGTCATCGTGCTCAAGCGCGACGCCGTCGCCAAGGTGGTGCTGAACAACCTCTACAAGCACACGCAGCTGCAGGACACGTTCGGCGCGAACATGCTCGCGCTCGTCGACGACGTCCCGCGCACGCTGAGCATCGACGCGTTCGTCCGCCACTGGGTGACGCACCAGCTCGAGGTCGTCGTCCGCCGCACCGCGTTCAAGCTGCGCGAGGCCGAGGCGGACATCCACATCTACCGCGGCTACCTCAAGGCGCTCGACGCGCTGGACGAGGTCATCGCGCTCATCCGCCGCTCCCCCGACGCGGACGACGCCCGCTCGGGCCTGATGGCGATGCTCGACATCGACGAGCTCCAGGCCAACGCGATCCTCAACCTGCAGCTGCGCCGGCTCGCGGCCCTGCAGCGCCAGGAGATCCTCGAGCGCTACGCCAAGCTCGAGGCGGAGATCGCCGAGTACCAGGCGATCCTCGACTCCGAGCAGCGCCAGCGCGACATCGTATCCGACGAGCTGGGCGAGATCGTCGCCAAGTACGGCGACGAGCGGCGCACGACGATCCTGCCGTTCGACGGCGAGGTCAGCGTCGAGGACCTCATCGCCGAGGAGGAGATGGTCGTCACCATCACCCGCGGCGGGTACGCCAAGCGCACGCRCTCCGACAACTACCGGGCCCAGCGTCGCGGCGGCAAGGGCGTGCGCGGGGCGCAGCTGCGCGAGGACGACCTGGTCGACCACTTCTTCGTCACGACGACCCACCACTGGCTGCTCTTCTTCACCAACCTGGGCCGCGTGTACCGCGCGAAGGCGTACGAGCTGCCCGAGGGCGGTCGCGACGCGAAGGGCCAGCACGTCGCCAACCTGCTGGCGTTCCAGCCGGGCGAGAAGATCGCGCAGGTGCTCGACATCCGCGACTACACCAAGGCCGAGTACCTGGTCCTGGCCACGCAGCGCGGCCTGGTGAAGAAGACGCGGCTGGCCGACTACGACTCCAACCGCTCGGGCGGCGTCATCGCGATCAACCTGCGCGAGGACGAGGCGGGCCTGCCGGACGAGCTGGTCTCCGCGCGCCTGGTCGACTCCCACGAGGACCTCATCCTGGTGAGCCGCAAGGGCCAGTCGGTGCGCTTCACCGCGTCCGACGAGTCGCTGCGTCCGATGGGCCGGGCCACCTCGGGCGTCACGGGCATGAAGTTCCGCGACGACGACGAGCTGCTGGCCATGGACGTCGTGCGCGAGGACGCGTTCCTGTTCACGGTGACCGAGGGCGGCATCGCGAAGCGCACCGCACTGACGGTCGAGAACTACCGGCAGCAGGGCCGCGGCGGGCTCGGCATCAAGGTGGCCAACCTGCCCGAGGCCAACGGCGACCTGGTCGGGGCGCTCGTGGTCGACCCCGAGGACGAGGTCCTGGTCATCATGGAGCGCGGCAAGATCGTGCGTTCTGCCACGTCAGAGGTCAATGCGACCGGTCGCACCACGCAGGGCGTCATCTTCGCCAAGCCCGACAACGGGGACCGGATCATCGCGGTCGCGCGCAACACTGAGCGACACCTGGCCGACGAGGCAGGTACCGTGGGCGCTGAGAATGGCCAGGTTCCCGACGGAACGGACGCCCCGGAGGGTGTCGGTGACGCCGGGACGACCGCCGATCAGGCCGTGACCGACCAGTCAGCGGAGGACGCATGACCGATTCCACGCCCCCCTCGATCCCGCCGCGCAAGCGCCCGACGACGCCGACGACCGCGGGTCGCACGACGACGTCCACGCCGCGCACGGGATCGACCTCGGCGTGGAACGAGCCGGACACCGATGACGCGGCGACGCACGTGCCGAGCCTGAACGGCTCGAACGGCACCACGGCGTTCACGGTGCCGGCCAGCGTGATGCCGCCGACGGTCACCCCGGTGCGGACGTCGACGCGCACGGAGTCCTCGACCCGCACGGAGCCCTCGAAGCGCACGGAGTCGTCCACGCGCACGGAACCCTCGACGCGTGCGGAGTCCTCGACGCGCTCGGAGACCCCCGAGCGGTCGGCTCCCGCGGAGGCCGGCGCCACGGCCACCTCGATATCTCCACAGGATCGTGACACCACGGACTCGGCGGTCGGCGACGAGCACGACCCGCCGTCCCCGATGATGGTGGCGGTGGACACGGCCACGGTCTGGTTCAAGAAGGCCGGCGTCGCCACGTCCGCCGCGTTCGCTGCGGCCACCCGCCCCCGTCCCAAGGATCCGACCATGACGACCACCCCGGCACCCGCCCCGGCGGCCACCACGAGTGCCCCCCGGACGGCGAGCTCGACCGAGAACCTCACGGGCGCCCGGCCGAGCACGGGACGCATCCCGACGGTGGGCCAGCACGGCGCCCCCCGCCGCGTCCGGCTCGCGATCTCACGCGTCGACCCGTGGTCGGTCATGAAGCTGTCGTTCCTGCTGTCCGTGGCGATCGGCGTGATGATCGTCGTCGCCGCAGCCGTGGTCTGGTTCACGCTGAACGGGTTGCAGGTGTTCACCAAGGCCGACAACCTGGTCACCCAGATCACCGGAACGGAGAGCGGGATCAACATCCTGCAGTACGTCGAGTTCTCCCGGGTCATCTCGGGCGCCACGCTCATCGCGGTGGTCGACGTCTTCCTGCTCACCGCCCTGTCGACCATCGGGGCGTTCCTCTACAACATCGTGGCGGCCCTCGTCGGCGGCGTGCACGTGACCATGACGGACGAGTGATCCTCGCCGGTTTTGGTGGCGCCCCCGCCCTGGGGTAGTCTCGTCCGGCGCCACTGCGGCGCTTGCAGTGCACGGGCCTATAGCTCAGACGGTTAGAGCGCTTCCCTGATAAGGAAGAGGTCACAGGTTCAAGTCCTGTTAGGCCCACTCCCGACCCGTGGGGGAACCGATGAAGAAGCTCCTGCTCCTGGTGGCCATTGCCGCTCTCGGATTCGTCGTGTGGCAGAAGTACGCGCAGGATCGCGACGAGCGAGACCTGTGGGCAGAGGTCACCGACACCTTCGAGTGAGCTCGCCCGCCGGGCTCGCACGGGGCCATGGCGCAATTGGTAGCGCACCTGCTTTGCAAGCAGGGGGTTAGGGGTTCGAGTCCCCTTGGCTCCACCCGTGCACACGAGTGCCCCCGTCGATGTCTCGACGGGGGCRCTCGTGCGTCCGGAGGGCTCAGATCCCGAGCTGCTCGCGCGCCGCGTCGACGCCGACGAGCGTGACCTCCGGCCGTAGGTCGTCGGGGCGTGACTCCCAGGCCGCGCGGTCCAGGACGTACCGGTTGCTGGTCGTGGCGACACCCTCGCGGGGGATGGTGTCGACGCCGTTGGGCGCGTACCCGAGCCGGCGCGTGACGCCGTTCGACGCGGGGTTGTCGGCGAAGGCCGAGGTCGTGGCCGCCCGCGCCCCGAGGCCGTCGAAGAGCAGGTGCAGGATCATCAGCCGCATCCGGGTGCCGACGCCCTGGCCCTGGTGGGACCGCCCGAGCCACGAGCCGGTCTCCGCCACCCGCGTGACGGGGAACGCGGTCGCCATCGCGCCCTGCACCCCGAGCACGACGCCGTCGCGCACCACGGCGAGGTCGAGGTGCCAGTCGTCCGGCGTCGTCGCGGCGCGCTTGCCCCACTGGTACGTGAGGATGCTGCGGGCGACCTCCTGCGGTGTGCCGCGCGACCACGTCCCCGAGAACGGCATCACGGCCGGGTCGTGGATCCCCTCGGACCCGACCCGCGCCAGGCCGACGAGCGTCGGCTCGTCGAGGTAGCGCAGCTCGAGGTCGCCGCAGGTCACGCGCAGCCCGGCCAGCGGCCAGAGGTCGACGAGGGAGGTCATCGCTGCAGGCTTCCGCCGTCGGGCGCCCGGCGTCAACGCGAATGCGGTCGGCAGGTGTGGGACCCCTCGTCTAGGTTGGTCCGCTGTGACCGCTCCCGTCATCGCCGCCCACGGCCTCACCAAGCGTTTCGGCGACTTCACCGCCGTCGACAGCATCGACTTCGAGGTGCCGCCGGGCGAGTCGTTCGGGCTGCTGGGCCCCAACGGGGCCGGCAAGTCCACCACGATGCGGATGATCGGCGCCGTGTCGTCGCGGTCGGCCGGGGACCTGCGGGTGCTCGGCCTCGACCCTGACACGCACGGGCCCGAGATCCGGTCGCTGCTGGGCGTCGTGCCGCAGGAGGACAACCTCGACACTGAGCTGCGCGTGCGGGACAACCTCATCGTCTACGGCCGCTACTTCGGCATCCCGCGGTCGGTGTGCGCCGCGCGTGCGGACGAGCTGCTCGGCTTCGCGCAGCTTGAGGAGAAGCGCAACGCCAAGGTCGACGACCTGTCAGGCGGCATGAAGCGGCGACTGACCATCGCCCGCGCGCTGATCAACGAGCCGCGCATCCTCATGCTCGACGAGCCGACCACCGGCCTCGACCCGCAGGCGCGCCACGTGCTGTGGGACCGGCTGTTCCGGCTCAAGGAGCGCGGCACCACGCTGGTGCTCACCACGCACTACATGGACGAGGCGGAGCAGCTGTGCGACCGCCTGGTGGTCGTCGACAAGGGCACGATCATGGCCGAGGGCAGCCCGTCCAGCCTGATCCGCCAGTACTCGACGCGTGAGGTGGTGGAGCTGCGGTTCGGCTCGGACCGCAACGCCGACGCGGCCGTGCGGATGGCGGGGCTGGTCGAGCGGATCGAGGTGCTGCCGGACCGCGTGCTGCTGTACGCCGACGACGGCGAGGCGGTGCTCGAGCGCGTCGTCGACCTCGGCCTGCACCCGACCACGTCGCTGGTGCGGCGGTCCAGCCTCGAGGACGTGTTCCTGCGGCTCACCGGGCGGAGCCTGATCGAATGACGACGACGCTTCCCGATGCCGCGGTCGCCGCCGCGGTCCGGCCCCGCAAGTTCGGCGCGTGGTACGTCGCCGAGCACCAGCTGAGGGGCATGAAGGCCTACGGCTGGACCATCGTCGTGGGGTCCGTCGGCAACCCGCTGCTCTACCTGCTCGGCATCGGGCTGGGGCTGGCGACGTTCCTCGACCAGTCGGTGGCGTCGGGTGCCGACGGGCCTGTCAGCTACGTGTGGTTCGTCGCCCCGGCGCTGCTGGCGACGGCCGGCGTGACGGTCGCGACCGACGAGTTCACGTTCGTCATCATGGCCGGGTTCAAGTGGCGACGGATCTTCTGGGGCATGAACGCCTCCCCGATCGCCCCGCCGCAGATCATGGCGGGGCTGGTGCTGTCCGTGGTGCTGCGGATGCTGTTCACCACGACGATCTACTACGTGCTCATCGTCGCCTTCGGCGCGGTGGGCGACCCGGTCCGGGGTGCCCTCATGCCGCTGGTCGGCGTGCTGGCCGGGCTGGCGTTCGGCCTGCCGCTGATGGCGTTCTCGGCCAGCCTCACGGAGGACAAGGGCCAGTTCGCGCTGGTGCAGCGGTTCGTCTTCACGCCGCTGTTCCTGTTCTCCGGCACGTTCTACCCGTTGGCCACGCTGCCGGTGTGGCTGCAGTGGGTCGGGTGGATCTCGCCGCTGTGGCACGCGAGCGAGATCGGCCGGTCCCTCTCGTACGGGTCGCCCCCGGGGGCGTGGCCGGTCGGCTGGCACCTCGCGATCCTGCTCGCGATGGCGGCGGGCGGCTGGGTGCTCGCGCGCCGGGTCTTCGTCAGGAGGCTGCGCGGATGACCACGACCACCGCACCGTCCCGGAGCACCGCCGTCAGCGCGCTGTACGCGCGCAACTCGCGGTCCGTCGTCGCGCGCGGGCTCAAGGCGACCAAGAGCTCCAGCGGGATCGTCGTCCTGTCGGGCTTCTTCGAGCCGGTGTTCTTCCTGTTCGCCATGGGGGTCGGCCTGGGGTCGTACATCGGCGACGTCGAGCTTCCGTCCGGCGCCACCGTCTCCTACGCGGCCTTCATCGCGCCGGCGCTGCTCGCGGTGTCCGCCATGAACGGCGCCGTCTACGACTCGACGTGGAACGTCTTCTTCAAGATGCACTTCGGCAAGCTCTACGACGCCATGCTCGCGACGTCGCTGGGGCCGCTCGACGTGGCGTTCGGCGAGATCACGTACGCCCTGCTGCGCGGTGGCGTCTACGCCCTCGGCTTCCTCACGGTCATGCAGGTCATGGGCCTGAACCTGGCGTGGTCGGCGGCGCTGGCCATCCCTGCGGTGCTGCTCGTCGCGTTCGGGTTCGCCAGCGTCGGCATGGCGGTGACCAGCTACATGAAGACCTTCCAGCAGATGGACTGGATCAACTTCGTGATGCTGCCGATGTTCCTGTTCTCCGCGACCTTCTACCCGATCACGGTGTACCCGGGCTGGCTGCAGGGGGTCATCAAGGCGCTGCCGCTGTGGCACGCCGTGGAGCTGGTGCGCGGGCTCACCCTGGGCGTCCTCGACGGCTCGATGCTGGTCCACGTCGCGTACTTCGTCGTCATGATCGGGCTCGGTCTGTCGTTCACCACCGTGCGGCTGCGCGCCTTGTTCCTCGACTGACGTCCGACATATGAGACAAGCGTCCCGTGTAGGATTGGGCAAGTGATCGGGATCATCGACTACCGCACCGGTAATTCGCAGAGCATTTCTTATGCGCTCGAACATCTCGGTGTCCCGCACGCGCTCGTGGTCAAGCCGAGCGAGTGCGACGAGGTCGACAGGTACATCCTCCCCGGGGTCGGTGCGGCCGGCGTGACCATGGAGTCGCTCGCCCAGGAGGGGTGGATCGATCACCTGAACGAGAAGGTCCGGGGCGATGGCCAGGGATTTCTCGGTGTGTGCGTCGGTCTGCAGGTCCTCTTCGAGCACTCGGCCGAGGGTGACGTCGAGTGCCTCGGGTGGCTCGAGGGCAGCGTCCACGAGTTCGACCGGTCCGAGGTCCGCGTGCCGCACATGGGCTGGAACAACGTCGAGGTCCGCGGCGACCACCCGTTCTCGCGGTCATTCACGCCGGGCGGCTTCTACTATTTCGTGAATTCCTTCTATGCGCGCCCGACCGACGAATCCACGCTGGTCGGGGTCACCACCTACGGCCAGGAATTCGCCGCCGCGGTGGCGCAGAAGAACATCATGGCGACGCAGTTCCACACCGAGAAGAGCGCGCGCGCCGGCCTGCAGGTGCTCAAGGCTTTCTGCGACCTCGACCTCACTAACCTGGAGGATCTCGATGCTCGCTAACCGGCTGATCGCCTGCTTCGACGTGAAGGACGGCCGCGTCACCAAGGCCCAGCAGTTCCAGGACAACATCGACGTGGGCGACCCGGCCGAGCTGGCCGACCGGCTGTACCACGAGGACGTCGACGAGATCGTCATCTACGACATCATGGCCAGCGCCCAGAAGCGCCAGATCGACCTGGCCATGGTCCGCAGGGCCGCGCACCGGACGTTCGTGCCGCTGACCGTCGGCGGCGGGATCCGCCACCTGCAGGACATGCACGACGTCCTGCGCGCCGGGGCGGAGAAGATCAGCATCGACTCGATGGCCGTGCGCAAGCCCGAGATCATCACGCAGGGCTCGGTCGAGTTCGGCCGGCAGTGCATCGTGCTGAGCATGCAGGTCAAGCGCGTGGACAAGACGGCGACGATCCCGAGCGGGTACGAGATCGCGATCGACGGCGCGCGGACCTACACCGGCATGGACGCGGTGGAGTGGGCCAAGCGGGGGCAGGACCTTGGCGCCGGCGAGATCGTCGTGAACAGCATCGACCGCGACGGCACGGGGGCGGGCTACGACCTCGACATCACGGGGATGATCACGGACGCCGTCCAGCTCCCTGTGATCGCCTCCGGCGGGGCCGGGCTGGTCAGCCACGTCAGCGACGCGTTCGCCATCGGCGCCACCGGCGCCATCGTGAGCTCGATGCTCTACTCGCCGCGCGTCGAGCACACGCTGTCGGTGGAGGAGATGAAGGCGCAGCTGGGCGAGCTGGGCGAGCGCGTCCGCCCGGTGCACAGCGCGGACTGAAGGCGAGCATCACGACGGGGGCGGCGCACCAGGCGCCGCCCCCGTCGTCGTTGCCGGTCAGGACACCGTGCAGGCCACCCCGTTGACGGTGAAGGCCGTCGGCGCGGTGTTGGTACCCGAGTGGGAGCCGTTGAACCCGATGTCCGTGCCGGCGCCAGGAGCCAGGGTGGCGTTCCACCCGAGGCCGACCGCGGTGACAGCGCTGCCCGCCTGGGACCAGGTCGCGCTCCAGCCCTGGGTCACCTGCTGACCCGAGGGGAACGTGAACCCGAGGGTCCAGGTCAGCGGGGACGTCGACGTGTTGGTGATCCTCACGCTCCCGGTGAAGCCCACGTTCCAGCTGTTGGCGGTGTACTTCACCGCGCAGCTGCTCGTGGTCGTCGTCGGCGGGGTCGTGAACGTCACCGGCGGGCTGGCCGCCGAGACGTTGCCGGCCGCGTCCCTGGCGCGGACCGCGTAGGTGTACGCGGTGCTCGCCGTGAGACCGGTGAGGGTCGTCGACGCCGTCGTCGGAGAGGCCACCAGGGTCGAGGTGGTGCCCTGGACCCGGTACACGTCGTAGCCGGCAACGCCACCGGCGTCGGTCGACGCCGCCCACGTCAGGGTGGCCCCGATCTGCGTGATCGCCGACGCCGTCGGAGTGCCCGGGACGGTCGGCGCGGTGGTGTCGGCCGCGGCGGTGGTGGTGAAGGCGACCGAGGTGGACGTGGCCGAGACGTTGCCCGCCGAGTCCCTGGCCCGGACCGCGTAGGTGTACGCGGTACCGGGAGCGAGACCGGTGAGCGTGGCGGACGGACCGGTCGCGGTGCCGACCACCGTGGACGTCGTGCCGCTGATCCGCAGCACGTCGTACCCGGCCAGCGCGTACGTGCCGACCGTCGAGGCGGTCCAGGTGAGAGTCGCCCCGGTCGAGGTGATCGCGGAGGCGGCGGGCGTCCCGGGCTTGCCGGGCAGCACGACGTCGACGGGCGGCTGCGAGGTGGTGAACGTCGCGGTGGCGGAGGGCGCCGACACGTTCCCGGCGACGTCCTTGGCCCGCACCGCGTACGAGTACGCGGTGCTCGGCGTGAGGCCCGAGAGCACGGTCGACGCCGTGGTGGTCGAGGCGACCAGCGTCGAGGTGCTGCCCTGCACCCGGTAGACGTCGTAGCCCGCGAGACCGCTGCCGGCGTCCGTGGACGCCGTCCAGCTGAGCGACGCGCCCGTCGAGGTGATCCCCGACGCCGTCGGGGTGCCCGGCACGGTCGGCGCCGTGGTGTCCGTGACTGTGCCGGTCGGCTCCGTGCCCCAGATGAGCTTGCCGCCGTCGTAGAGGGTGATCGCCTTGGTCTTGGCCAACGCGGTGGTGGTGAGGCCGACGAACGAGGCGTCGTTGGACGCGTTCCACGTGGAACCACCAGTGATCCGGAACTGGATCTCGCGGCGGTGCTGGGACTGGCCACCGGGGTAGATGTTCTGCCCGACGCAGCTGATCTCGGCGTAGTAGAGCGAGCCACCCGCGCTGACCGGCTTGGCGGTCTGCGGTCCGCACTCGCTGTAGTTGGCCGACACGATGAGGTTCGCGGCCGAGTCACCGGCGTCGAGCGTGAACCAGTAGCGCAGCGTGCCGTTGGTCAGCGACCGGGCCGGGAACGCCGACTGGTTGCGGATCATGGCCTTGACCTCGGTGAACGTTCCGCCCGCCGGCTGGTTCAGCATGGCCTCGACGAAGATCTCGTCGCCGTCGGGCTGCTCGGCCACCGGGAAGCTCGCCAGCGCCGTGCCGCCGTACTCCTGGGTGAGCCGGGCGAGCGCGCTGGAGAAGCCGGCGTTGTAGTCGGTGGCCACCTCGTTCGAGGTGTAGTCGGACCGGCTGTCGGTGTACGCGTCGTTCGCGCTCGAGGGACCGCCGACCAGCGCGCCGTACAGGACGTGCCGGGTCTTCACCGGGTCCGTGATCGAGTCGAGCCACGAGCCGTGCGCGGTCCGGTGGTGCGGGCTCTGCGGCGGGTTGACGCCGAAGCCGACGACGAAGCTCGACTTGCGGGGGTTGTCGCCGAGCGCGTAGTTGATCTGGCGGACGCCGAAGTCGTGGTACCTGGCTTTGCGCGTGGCGTCCGTGAGCCAGTCGGAGTAGACGAGCGCGACGAACGAGGTGTTGGCGGCGTACCGCAGCGAACCCCACGAGTCGAGGACGGCCTCGCCGCCCGGCGAGTACGGCACCCGCTGGCCGTTGACCCCGACGGTCCAGTAGTCCAGCCACCGGTTGGCGTCGTCGATGTACTGCTGCTTGCCCGTCTCCATGGCCAGCAGCGCGTACATGGCGTAGGTCTTGTCGTCCCACGCGACCGTCCATTTGTACGAGTGGGTGGTCGTCTGGTTCTCGACGCTCAGCTTGGTGTACTCGGACTCGGCCTTCGCCAGGTACGTGGCGTCGCCGGTCGCCTTGTAGAGCCAGTAGGCGCCCCACACCAGCTCGTCCTGGTAGCCGGACCACGACTTGTAGTACGCGGACGCAGCCGTCACGCAGTCGGAGTATGCACCGCGGTAGGTGTCTGCGAACGTGTACAGCTGCTTGGCGTGCGTGAGCAGCTTCGCCGAGTAGGTGGGGTCGTCGGCCTTGAACACGATCGCCGACGAGGCAAGCGCGGCGGCCGTCTCGCCGGCGACGTCGGACCCCGGGCAGGACGCGCTGATCTTGAACGACGGCCGCGCCATCGTCATGACCTCGGCCGGTCCCCACCACTTGTGGTCCGCCTCGCCGTCGCCCACCTGCACGTACAGCTCGTTGGGGGCGGTGTGCGCCTTGACGAAGTAGTCGTCCACCCAGCGCAGGTTGCCCTTGAGCTCGTCCAGCTGGCCGGCCTTGGTGTAGCCCTGCGGCGACGCGATGGCACCCCACGCCAGCATCGTCGTGCTGAACGCCATCGGCAGGCCGAACTTCACGTGGTCGCCGGCGTCGTACCAGCCCCCCGTGAGGTCCTTGCCCACGTCGGCGCCGTCGCTCATCCCGGAGTCGCCCCGCCAGGACACGGGGTTGTCGGCCGGGAGGTCGCCGGAACGCTGGGCCTCGTAGAAGAACATCGACTTCTGCAGGGCTTCCGCGTAGTTGTACGTCGGGTCGGCGGCGGTGGCCGCACCGGCGAGCGGCGCGACGAGCAGGCCGGCGGCGACGGTGAGCACGGTGCTGCACGCGATCGCGACGCGACCGCGGGTTCTGGGGCGGTGCATGGGGTCCTCTTCCACGGCACTGGAGACGGTGGGGGTCGGCGGGCAGCCCCGGCGTCGCCTCGCTGCGGCCCCGGCACGACGCGCCTCGCGCATCGTGCAGAGCGGACCTGCGGAGGGTCAACGGCCAAAACGTTTCGGACAGCACGCGACCCCCGGGCCGCRGGGGCTCGGGGGTCGCGGGGTACGAACGGTCAGACGGCGGGGGCGTCGCCCTCGGTCGGGATCTCCGTCGTGGTCTCGGACGGCGTCTCGGCCGGGGCCTTCGTCGTACGGCGGGTGGTGGCCTTCTTCGCCGCCTCGGTCGCCTCGGCGACCTTGTCCGTGAGGTCGTCCTTCGCCTCCGAGACCTTCTCGGTGAGGCTCTCGGTCGCGGCGCTGACCTTCTCCGCGGCCTTGCGGGTCGCGTCGCGGCCCTTGGCGACGGCGCTGCCCGCGGCCTCCCCGACGGCGTCCGCGGCCTCGGCGACCCGCGCGTGCGCCGTCCCGGTGTCCGTCGGCTCCCACGGCTCGGCCCACGGGTCGACGCTCGAGCGCGACCGGGTCCATGCGGCCGCGGCGGCGCCCAGGCCGATGAGCGCAGCGAGCAGCCAGAAGACCTTGGCGCCCGCGTGCTTCTTCTTCTCCTGGGCCGCCGCGGCTGCAGCGACGGCCGCCGCGGCACCCTTCGCGTTGTCGGAGGCTGCGTCGGCGGCCTTCTCGACGGCCGCGCCGGCCTTCACCGCGGCCTCGTTCATGGCGGCGACGAGCTTGGGCAGGAAGTCCTCGACGATCCGGTCGTGCGCCGTGTCGATGGCCGGCGACACCTTCTCCGCGGCGCTCTCGACCTTCGGCGCGGCCGCCTTCACGCTCTCGTGGTACAGGTGCTCCGCCCGCGGCAGCAGCCAGTCGATGAACGCCTCGACCTTCGGGGTGGTCCAGTCCTTCGCCGACGATGCGGCGTCGCCCGCCTTCGCGGCGGCGTCCTTCAACGACTCGGTCGCGCTCCCCGCGCTCTCCTTGGCGCTCTTGGCGGCGTCGGCGAGGGTGGCACCCAGGTCGGCCGCCTGGTCCTTCAGCTTCTCCGTGTCGACGTCGATCTTCGGGCTCTTCGTGAACGGCATCTCGGCTCCCGGCTCGTTCGGCTGCACTGGCCTCCCACTCTGCCACCGCGGGAGCGGCAGCGCAGGATGGTCTTTGTCCGGAACAGTGCCCGTGGCCTGCGCAACCGCACTTTCACCGGTGTGCTCCAGGCTCGCGTGCGAGACTTCTCGCATGTTTGCGACCCTGCACACGACCGCCGGAGACATCCGGATCGAGCTCTACCCCAACCACGCGCCCCGCACGGTGCAGAACTTCTCGGGGCTGGCCACGGGGACGATCCCGTGGACGGACCCGACCACGGGCGAGGAGCGGACAGACCCGCTGTACGCCGGCGTCGTCTTCCACCGCGTCATCTCCGGTTTCATGATCCAGGGCGGTGACCCTCTGGGCACCGGTCGCGGCGGCCCGGGCTACACGTTCGACGACGAGATCCACCCCGAGCTGTCGTTCAACGAGCCCTACCTGCTCGCCATGGCCAACGCCGGCAAGCGCCTCGACCCGACCACCGGCAAGGTCGGCGGCACCAACGGCTCGCAGTTCTTCATCTCGGTCGCCCCGACCGAGTGGCTCAACGGCAAGCACACGATCTTCGGCAAGGTCGCCGACGACGAGAGCCGCGCCGTGGTCGACGCGATCGAGAGCACCCGGGTCCGCCCCGGCGACCGTCCGGTCGAGGACATCGTCATCAACTCGATCACCATCGAGGACTGAGACCACCATCAGCGAGCTCTACGACGCCGGCGCGCCGGTCGCGCCGCCGGTCTGCCCTCGGCACCCCGACCGGGTGTCGTRCGTGCGGTGCCAGCGGTGCGGCCGGCCCACCTGCCCGGACTGCCAGCGGCAKGCCGCCGTCGGCATCCACTGCGTCGACTGCGTCGCCGAGGCCGCGCGCGCCCTGCCCAGCACCCGGACCGCGCTCGGCGGCGTGCGCCACGCCGGACGACCCGTCGTGACGATCACCCTCATCGGGCTGTGCGTCGTCAGCTTCATCCTGCAGCTGGTGGTGCCGACGTGGACCGCGCGGTGGTTGTTCTCGCCGATCGCCGGGTACTACGAGCCGTGGCGCTTCCTCACCGCGGCGTTCCTGCACTCGCCCGGCCAGTACGTGCACATCCTGTTCAACATGGTGGCTCTGTGGTTCGTCGGGCCCGCGCTCGAGACCGCCCTGGGCCGCGCGCGCTACATCACGCTCTACCTGATGTCGGCCATCGGCGGCTCCGTCGGCTCGGTCCTGCTGGCCGGCGCCACCCACAGCTGGTCGACGGCCAGCGTCGGGGCGTCCGGCGCGGTCTTCGGGCTGTTCGGCGCGATGCTCGTGGTCAGCAAGCGGCTGGGCGGCGACGTCCGCGGCATCCTCGTGCTGATCGGCATCAACCTGGCGCTCGGGTTCGTCATGGCGAACATCGCCTGGCAGGCCCACGTCGGCGGCCTGGTCACCGGCGCGCTGCTGACCGCGGCCTACGCGTATGCGCCCGTCGAGCGGCGCCGGATCGTCGCCGTCCTCGCCCCGGTCGTGCTGGGCGCGATCCTGCTCGGCGCCACGCTGGCGGCGTACGCGTCCGTGGGCGCCTTCTCCTGACACACTGCCCGCGCGCTGCCCGTCGGCCCGCTGCCCGTGGTCGCTCTGAGCCGCTCCCACAGCAGGTTCTCGGCCCTCCAGCACTGTCCCCACAGTTACTCACACCTGTGGAACTACACCGCTGTAGTTATCCACAGAGTTGTGCACCGCTGGGGACAGTCGACGCGTTTCCGCAGGTCAGCAGCCGTGGGTGTGGACGGAGCCGACGCCTCGCCGGTGGGGGTGAGGGTGGGGACGACGAAGGCGCCGCCCGCGGTGCGGACGGCGCCTGGGCCAGGCTGGGAGGAACCGGTCAGCGCCAGCGGGTCGTCATGCCGAAGCCGGCGATGATGAGGACGAACCCGATGAGCAGGTTCCACTGGTCGATGCCCGGGATCGGGTACTGCGACCGGGTCAGGTACGTGACGACGATCCAGACCAGTCCGAGCAGCATGAGCCCGAGCATCACCGGCAGGAACCAGGGCGGGTTGACCTTGGGGGCCGACTTCACGGGCGGCGGTGTGTATGTCGCCTTCTTGCGCGACTTCGACTCAGGCACGTCCGGTGCTCCTGTCCTGCGGCTGTGCGGCGCGGGGGCCGCGGGGGACCACGCGGGTGAGGTCGCGGTCGGATGGCGGTCGATCGTGGTGCACGAGGCCCGCATCGTCACGGACTCATCGCTTCGTGACCTAGCGTAGTGCCCGCTTGCACCGCCCGTCGCAGGGCAACCCACCCGAGGAGCCGTTCGTGACCGACCACCCGCACCGCGCGCGGCGCGTCGTCGCGCGCGGCACGCTGTCGGTCGCGCTGGTGCTGGCGTTGTCCGGGGCCCTCTTCGCGGCCAACGCCAAGTTCGCCCGGGCGTCCGGCGAGCGGCACCCGCAGGACCTGCGGGAGCTGGCGCTGGTCGAGACCAAGCGGGTCACGCAGCTGTCCACCGAGGTCGACGGGCTGCGCACCGAGGTCGACGCCCTGACCACGACCGAGAACTCGGCGACCGGGACCCAGGTGGGCACCCCGAGCGTGGGCTACGTCGTCGAGGGCGGGCTGGTGCCCGTGACCGGCCCGGGTGTCACCGTCCAGCTCGACGAYGCCCCGGCTGACTCCCCGCGGCGCGAGGACGTGAGTCCCGACGTGCTGGTGGTGCACCAGCAGGACCTCCAGGCTGTGATGAACGCGCTGTGGGCCGGCGGCGCCGAGGCCATGGAGCTCATGGACCAGCGGGTGATCTCCACCAGCGCGGTCCGGTGCGTGGGCAACGTGCTGCGCCTGCACGGCCGGCTCTACTCCCCGCCGTACATCGTGCGGGCCATCGGCAACCCCGCCGACCTGCGCAAGGCGCTCAACGCCTCGCCGGCGGTCCAGTCCTACCTCCGCGATGCTGCCGACGTCGGGCTCGGCTGGTCCGTCACGGACGCGCAGGACCCGCTGGAGCTGCCCGCCTACTCGGGCACCACGGAGCTGTCGTCGGCCACGGTGCCCGACGGCGTCGAGATCCTGCCCGGGCTGGACGCGGCCGAGGACGAGGCCCGCGCGCGCAAGGCTGAGGACAGCGAGACCATCGGGGGCACACGGTGAGCGGCCAGACGACGACCGAGCAGACCCCGGCGCCGCCGAGCAAGGGCGGCCGGGTCCGCCACGTGACCTACGGGATCATCGGCGTGATCGGCGAGATCCTCATCACCCTCGGGGTCCTGCTCTTCGCGTTCCTGGTCTGGCAGCTGTGGTGGACCGACGTCATCGGCAACCGCGCGCAGGCCGAGATCGTTCGCGAGCTGCCGTTCGAGCCGGTGCCCACCCCGACGGTCGGCGCTCCCACGGGCCCCGTCATCGCCCCGCCGCGGCACGACGAGCCGCCGGTCATGGCCGAGCCCCCGCACGCGACGACGTTCGCGACGATCCAGGTGCCGCGCTGGGAGGGCGAGCCCGAGCGCCCGATCAGCCAGGGGACGGACCGGGCGACCGTGCTCGACGTGCTCGGCATCGGCCACTACGAGGGCACCGCGATGCCGGGCGGCGTCGGCAACTTCGCCGTGGCCGGTCACCGCACCACCTACGCCAAGCCGTTCAACCGGATCGCGGAGCTGCAGGTGGGCGACCCGCTCGTCATCCGCACCACCGACAACATCTGGTACGTCTACCGCGTGACCTCGACGGAGATCGTCGCGCCGACGAACGTCGGGGTCATCGCGCCGGTCCCCAACGACCCGGGTGCGGTGCCGACGGAACGCATGATCACGCTCACCACCTGCCACCCGATGTTCTCGGCGCGCGAGCGCTACATCGTCCACGGCGTGCTCGACTACTGGGCCCCGGTCGCGGACGGCATACCGGCCGAGCTGGCCGGTGGCGCATGATGGTCACCCTCGAACTCGTCGGAGGACGCTGATGTACGGATGGCTGTGGCGGCACACCCCCGGGCCCGTGGCCGTGCGCGTCCTGCTGCTCACGCTCCTTGCCGCCGCGGTGCTGGTGGTCTGCTTCGCGTGGGTCTTCCCCGCCATCTCCCCGCACATGCCCTTCAACCAGACGACGGTGGGTGAGTGAGATGACGCGGATCCTCGTGATCGACAACTACGACTCGTTCGTCTACACGATCGTCGGCTACCTCAACCAGCTGGGCGCCGAGACCGTGGTCGTGCGCAACGACGCCGTCCCGCCCGCCGAGGAGCGGACCGGGTTCGACGGCGTGCTCGTGTCGCCCGGACCGGGCACCCCCGCCGACGCCGGCGAGAGCATGCAGGTCATCCGCGACTGCGCCGCCGCCGGGCTCCCGATGCTCGGCGTGTGCCTGGGCCACCAGGCCCTGGGCGAGGTCTTCGGCGGGACGGTCACGCACGCGCCCGAGCTCATGCACGGCAAGACCAGCCAGGTCGAGCACAAGGGCACCGGCGTGCTGGCCGGGTTGCCCGACCCGTTCACCGCCACGCGGTACCACTCGCTGGCGGTCGTCAACGGGACGATCTCCGACGAGCTCGAGGTCACTGCCACGGCTCACGGCATCATCATGGGCCTGCAGCACGTGTCGCTCCCCCTGCACGGGGTCCAGTTCCACCCCGAGTCGGTGCTCACCGAGGGCGGCCACCGGCTGCTGGCCAACTGGCTCGAGATCTGCGGCGACGACCAGGCCGTGGCCCGGTCCGAGGGCCTGCACCCGCTCGTCCGCCTCTGACGGAACGACGAAGGGGCCGTCCCGAGATCGGGACGGCCCCTTCGTCGTTCGTGCTACGGCGTCGGCGTCGGCTTCGCGCCTGCCCCGGTGCCGGTCGGGCCCTTCGACGTGTGGATGTCGATCTGCTGGTCCAGCGGGACCTCGTCGCCGGCCGTCGGGTCGGTCCGCAGCACGGTGCCGCTCGGCTGGTCGGACGCCTCGTCGATGCGGTTGACGTTGTTCAGCCCGAGGGCCTGCAGCTCCGCGACGACCTGGTCGTAGGACTTGCCGACGAGGTCGTTCGGGATGGTCGCCGTGGTGCGCGCGATGGCGACCTGCAGGTTGATGACCCGCCCCTGCTTGACCAGGGTGCCGGCCGCGACGTCCTGCGCGACGACCTGGTCGGGCGTCGCGTCGGACTCCACGGTCGACGTGTTGACCTGCAGCTTGGCCGCGTTGAGCAGCGCCGTCGCGTCGGACTTGCTCTTGCCGACGACGTCCGGCACCTGCACGTTCCCGGTGGAGACGAACAGCGTGACCTCGGTACCGGCGTTGACCGACTGGCCCTCGGGCGGGTCGGTCTTGGTGACCTGCCCCTGCGGGTACTCGGGGTTGTCGTCGTCCTGCCGGTTGGCGGAGACCTTGAGCCCGGCTGCGGTGAGGGTGTCGACCGCCTCCTGCTCGGTCTTCCCCGCGACCGACGGCACCGCCAGGCTGGACGGCCCGGTCGAGATGAAGACCTTGACCTCCGACTCGGGCGCGACCTCGGTGTCCTGGCCGGGCTCGGTCTTGGTGACGTGCCCGGGCTCGATCGTGTCGGAGGGTTCCTCCTGGCGGACGAACAGCAGGTTCGCGGCCTCGATCGTCGACTTCGCGTCGGCCTCCGTCATGTTCGCGACGTCGGGCACCTTCACGGTGTCCGCGGGGGCGTTCTTGTTCGCGTTGGCCACGAGCAGCGCGACGATGCCCGCGACGGCGAGCACGGCGATCGCGATGAGGAGCGGCAGCAGCCAGGGGCGTCGACGGCCCTCGTCCTCCTCGTCATAGCCGGCGGTCGCGACGGCGGCGCCGGTGGAGGCCCACGGCGGGCTGGCCGGCGGGATGGCCTGCGTGGTCGCGACCGGCGGGGCCATGAGCTGGGTGGCCTCGGTGGCCGGCGTGGCGACCAGGGCAGCGGCGGCGAGCGCACCGACGGCCGGCGCACCGACCGCGCCACCGCGGACGGCGGCCTCGAGGTCGGAGCGGAACTCGGCAGCCGTGGAGTAGCGGGAGTCGCGCTCCTTGGCCAGGGCCTTGAGCGTGATGCGGTCGAGGGTGTCCGGCACGTCGGACGCGAAGGTGCTGGGCACCGGCGCGGCCTCGCGGACGTGCTGGTAGGCCACGGCGACGGGCGAGTCGCCCATGAACGGCGGACGGCCGGTGAGCAGCTCGAACAGCAGGCAGCCCGTGGAGTAGAGGTCCGAGCGGGCGTCGACGGTCTCGCCGCGCGCCTGCTCGGGCGAGAGGTACTGCGCGGTGCCGATGACGGCCTGCGTCTGCGTCATGGTCGCGGCCGAGTCGGCGACCGCGCGCGCGATGCCGAAGTCCATGACCTTGACCGCGCCCGTGGGGGTGAGCATGACGTTCGCGGGCTTGATGTCACGGTGCACGATGCCGGCGTGGTGGGAGTACTCCAGCGCCGACAGCACGCCGGCCGTGATCTCCACGGCCTCCTCGATGGGCACCGCGTGCCCGTCGCGAAGGATGTCCCGGACCGTGTGGCCCTCGACGTACTCCATGACGATGAACGGCACGTGCGCGACGACGCCGGTGGGCTCGGTGAAGACGTCCTCGCCCGTGTCGTAGACCGAGACGATGGCGGGGTGGTTCAGGGCCGCTGCGGACTGGGCCTCACGGCGGAACCTGTTCTGGAAGCTCGGGTCGCGCGCGAGGTCCGAGCGCAGGATCTTGATGGCCACCGTGCGACCGAGCCGGGTGTCGTGGCCGATGTGCACCTCGGCCATGCCACCACGGCCGATGAGCTCGCCGACCTCGTACCGTCCGGCGAGGATGCGGGATCCGTCGTCCACCACTAGGCGTCCTTTGCTTCCGTCGATGCCGGGTCTGCGGCGAGCGCTGCGGACCCGTTCTCGGTGATCATCCCATCGAGGGTGTCGCCACGAGGGTAATGGGCGGCCGTGGCCGACAGCCGGGTCTGGCCGCCGGGCGGGCCGTCCGCCTTGGTCAGCTGGGCCGCCAGCGCGGCGCCCAGGAGGCCCACGAGCAGCAGCACCAGCGCGAGCAGGGGCCACGAGAGCCGCGCGGAGCGGCCCAGCCGGACGCCCGTCGTCGAGCCCTTGCGGGCCGCGGCGCGCGTCGTCGGCTCGTCCGCACRGCGCGTGCGGCGCGGCGGGTACGAGGGCGGCGGGACAGCGGGAGGCGAGATGGCGGCGGTCGCGAACGTGTCGGGGGTGCGCTGCTGGGTGCTGACCAGCACGGGGACGCCCGACGGCGGCGTGCGCGGCACCAGCTTGTCCAGCAGCTGCGCGAGCTCCTCGCCCGAGGCCGGACGCGCGCTCGGCTCCTTGGAGAGCAGGCGGATCACGAGGGCGGCGAGCTGCTTGTCGACGCTCGCCGGCAACGGGGGCACCGGGTTGTTCACGTGCGCGACGGCGATGTCGACGGCCGTGGGCCCGGTGAAGGGCCGGTGCCCGACCAGCGCCTCGTACGCGATGATCCCCAGCGAGTACAGGTCGGACAGCGGCGTCGCGGGCTTGCCGACGGCCTGCTCCGGCGAGAGGTACTGGGCGGTGCCCATGACCATGCCGGTCGCGGTCATGGTCACCTGGTTGCGGGCCAGCGAGACGCCGAAGTCGGTGATCTTCACACGCCCGCCACGGCCCAGCAGGATGTTGCCGGGCTTGACGTCGCGGTGCACGACGCCGGCCAGGTGCGCGGCGTGCAGCGCCCGTGCGGTCTGCGCGAGGATCGGCAGCAGCCGGCGGGTGGGCAGCACGGGCTCGCGCTCGAGCAGGTCGGACAGGGGCTCGCCGACCACCAGCTCCATGACGAGGAAGCCGGAGCCCTCCTGCTCGCCGTAGTCGAACAGCTGCGCGATGTTCGGGTGGGACAGGGAGGCCGAGTTGCGCGCCTCGGTGCGGAACCGCTCGAGGAACCCGCGGTCGCCGGCGAACTCCGAGCGCAGCACCTTGACCGCGACCGGGCGGGCCAGGGCGTCGTCGTACCCCTCCCAGACCTCGCCCATGCCGCCGACGGCGATCTGCCGGACGAGCCGGTAGCGCTCGCCGAGCAGGACTCCCGATGCCGTCTTCACGATCCCAGCACCGCCTCGATGACGGCCTTCGCGATCGGCGCCGCCACCTTGCCGCCCGTCGCCTCGTTGCCCGCGCTGCCGCCGTGCTCGACCAGGACCGCCACCGCGACGCGCGGCGCGTCCGCCGGCGCGAAGGCCGTGAACCAGGCGTGCGGCGCCTGCCCGTCGGACGTCTGCGCGGTGCCCGTCTTGCCGGCCACCTGGACCCCGGGGATCTGGGCGGCGGTGCCGGAGCCGCTCTGCACGACGCCGACCATCATGTCGCGCAGCGCCGCGGCCGTGCCGGGCGAGACCGCCGTCGAGTACAGCGTCGGCTCCGTCTCGTGGACCTTGCGCAGGTCGGCCGAGCGGACGGTCTGCACCACGTACGGCGTCATCAGCCGGCCGCCGTTCGCGATCGCCGCGGAGACCATCGCCATCTGCATCGGGGTGGCCTGCACGTCGCGCTGGCCGATGGCCGACTGGGCCGTGACCGGCGCGTTCATGTCGTCGGGGAACACGCTCTCGACGACCTTCATCGGGATGGTCAGGCCGGGGTCGTTGAAGCCGAACCGCTCCGCCTGCGCCTGCAAGGCGTCTGCGCCGACGTTGAGCCCGAGCTGCCCGAAGGCAGTGTTGCAGGAGACCCGCAGGGCGTCGGCCAGCGTGATCGGGTCGCTGCCGCACCCGCCGCCGCCGAAGTTGCCGATGGTCGCGGTGGTCTGCGGCAGGGAGAGCTGGACCGGCGCGGGCAGGGTGCTCTCGGGCGTGTACTGCCCGCTCTCGAGGGCGGCCGCGGCCGTGACCAGCTTGAACGTCGAGCCCGGGGCGTACCGCTCGAGCGTCGCGTTGCTGCGCAGCGGGTTGCCGGGGGCGGACGCGAGCTGGTTGTAGGCGGCGCCGGCGGCCTTGGTGTCGTGAGACGCGAGCAGGTTGGGGTCGAAGCCGGGGGTCGAGACGAGCGCCAGGATCCGGCCGGTCGACGGCTCGAGCGCGACGACCGCGCCCTGCTGCCCGGCCAGCCCGTCGAGCGCGGCCTGCTGGGCGGCGRGGTTGATCGTCGTCTCGACCGCCGCACCCTCGGGCTGGCGGCCCGTGAGCAGGTCGCGGATGCGGGAGAAGAACAACTGGTCGCTGCGGCCCGTGAGCTCGTCGTTCGCCGCGTTCTCCAGCTGCGTGCGGCCGTTGACCACCGAGTAGAAGCCGGTCATCGCCGAGTACAGCTCGCCGTTGGTGTACGACCGCTGGTACCCGTAGGAGTCCTCGACCTTGGTCGACTGCGCGATCGCCTCGCCCGCCACGACGATGGGCCCGCGGGCGTTGCCGAACTCGCGGTACAGGGTCCGGACGTTGCGGCTGTCGTTGTTGAGCTTCTCCGCCTGGAAGTACTGCACCCAGGTGGCGCTGGCCATGAGGCCGACGAACATGATGAGGACGACGGTCGCCAGGCGGCGCAGAGGAGTGTTCATCGGAGACCGCCGATGACTTCGGTGGGCTGGTCGTCGTCCCCGCTGCCGTTGCTGCCCCCGCCGACGACCACCGGGGTGCCCGCGATCGGCGTCAGCACCTGCTTCATCGACGGTGCCGGGCGACGGGCCTCGTCGGAGATCCGCAGCAGCAGCGCGACGATGACCCAGTTGGCCACCAGTGACGAGCCGCCGTAGGCCAGGAACGGCGTCGTCAGGCCGGTGAGCGGGATGAGCCGCGTGACGCCGCCGACGACGACGAAGGTCTGCAGCGCGACGATGAACGCGAGGCCGCCGGCGAGCAGCTTGCCGAACCCGTCGCGCACGCCGATCGCCGTCCGCATGCCGCGCTCGGTGAGGATGGCGTAGAAGAGCAGGATCGCCAGCAGCCCGGTCAGGCCGAGCTCCTCGCCCAGCGACGCGACGATGAAGTCCGACTCCGCGAACGGCACGAGGTCCGGCCGGCCCTGGCCCCACCCGGTGCCGAACAGCCCGCCGCTGGCCATGCCGAACAGCCCGCGCACCAGCTGCCCGGACCCGCCGGGGCTCTGGTCGAAGACGGCGGGGTCGAACGCGTGCAGCCAGGCGTCGAAACGTGCTCCGACGTGCGCGAACGCGCTCGCGGCCAGGACTGCGCCGACGACGAACAGGAGCAGACCGATGATCACCCAGCTCAACCGTTCGGTGGCGAGGTAGAGCATCGCGACGAACAGCCCGAAGAACAGCAGCGACGTCCCCAGGTCCCGCTCGAGCACGAGCACCGCGACCGACGCGCCCCAGACGATGAGGATCGGACCCAGGTCCCTCGGTCGGGGCAGCTGGAGGCCCAGCACCTTCGGCCCGGCGAGCGCGAGGGTGTCGCGGTGCGTGACCAGGTAGCCCGCGAAGAAGATGGCGAACGCGATCTTGGCGAACTCCGCCGGCTGGAACCCGACCCCGCCGATGCGCACCCAGATCCGGGCGCCGTTGATCAGCACGCCGAGTCCCGGCACCAGCGGCAGCAGGACCAGCACGAGACCGGCGACCATCKCGGTGTACGTGTAGCGCCGCAGAGTCCGGTGGTCGCGCAGGAGCACGAGCACMAGGGCCGCGAGCACCACGGAGATCGCCGTCCACACCAGCTGCCGCTGGGCGAAGGTGTCGTCGCGCCCGCGGGCCGTGTACGCGAAGTCGATCCGGTAGATCATCGCGAGGCCGATGCCGTTGAGCGCGACCGTGATCGGCAGGATCACCGGGTCCGCGAACGGGGCACGCCAGCGCAGGACCAGGTGCACGCCGATCGCCAGCGCCGTCAGGCCGAGGCCGTAGCCGATGACGTCGGGCGGCACCTTGTCCGAGGTGCCGATGCCGGCGAGCGCGTACGACGCGACGCCGATGGCGAGCGCGAGCAGCAGCAGGCCGAGCTCGACGCCCCGGCCGGCCCGCACCCGGTGCGGCTGGACGGTAGCCATCACGCGCGGCTCACGGTGTGGCCGTCCCCGACGGGGTCGGGGCCGGGGTGGCGGTCGGGCCCGGGCTCGGCTGCGGTTCCGACGTGTCTTCCTGCAGCATCACGACGAGCCCGCGGGCGTCGTCGAGGGAGTCGGCGTGGATGGTCTGCTCGACGCGCTCGCGGAGGTAGCCCGAGCTCAGGTCCTCGACGTCGGTACCGGTGCGCTCCACCACCGTCGACAGCGCCACCGGGCCGAGCGTCTGCGGCAGGCCGCGGAAGATCACGACCTCGCCGGCGTCGACGCCCACGTAGTACTGCGTCTGCGTCCAGCCGTACGCGATCGCGGCGCCGGCGATCACGACGACGGCACCGACCACCCAGGCGACGATCGTGCGCCACCGGCGAGGGGTGGGCGCGGGCTCGTCCTCGTCGTCGGCGGGCGTCGGCGGCTCGGAGGCTCCGTCGGGCTCCGGCGGCTCCTTGGCGGTGCGCGTCAGGGTCGCCGCACGGGCCGCGGGGCCGTCGGCGGCGGACGTCGGGTCGTTGCGGCTCAGGGCCGCGGCGCCGACGATCGTCGCGTTCGTCGTCGGACCCGCACCGTCGGCCACCTGGTCGAGCTCGATGACGTCGGCCAGCACCACCGTGATGTTGTCGCCGCCCCCGGCGCGCAGCGCGAGCTGGACCAGGCGGTCCGCGCAGGCGTCGACGTCGGCGATCGTCGCCATCGTCTCCTCGATGGTGTCCGCGCTGACGAAGCCGGACAGGCCGTCGGAGCACAGCAGCCAGCGGTCGCCGGGCCGGGCCTCGCGGACCGACAGGTCAGGCGTGACCTCCGGGTCGAAGTCGCCGAGCACGCGCATGACGACCGAGCGCTGCGGGTGGTGCTCGGCCTCCTCGGGCGTGATGCGGCCGATGTCGACCAGGTGCTGCACGAACGTGTGGTCGGTGGTGACCTGCGTGAGCACGCCGTCGCGCATCAGGTAGCCGCGCGAGTCGCCCAGGTGCACCATCGCGAGCTTGTTGCCCGCCCGCAGGATCGCCAGCACCGTCGTCCCCATGCCCGTGAGCTCGGGGTCGGCGTCGGTGCGGGCGATGATCTCGTCGCGGGCGTCGGCCAGCGCGGTCTCCAGCTGGTCCAGCGCGTCGTCGGGACCGTGCGACTCCCCGTCCAGCGGCGCGAACGCGGCGACGGCGACCGACGAGGCGACATCGCCGCCGGCGTGCCCGCCCATGCCGTCCGCGACCATGAGCAGGTGGGGCCCGGCGTAGGCCGAGTCCTGGTTGTTGGAGCGCACGAGTCCGACGTCGGACCGCGCCGCATACCTGAGTGCGACGGTCACCGGGTCTACCTCTGCAGCTCGAGGATGCTCTGTCCCACGCGGACGGGTGTACCCGTCGGGACGGCGGTCGGCGCCTCGACGCGCTGGTCGGCCACGAATGTCCCGTTCGTCGATCCGAGGTCCTCGACGAACCACTGGCCACCCTGCGGGAAGATCCGGGCGTGCCGCGACGACGAGTAGTCGTCGTCCAGCACGAGCGTGCAGCCGGGGGCCCGGCCGATGAGCACCGCCGACGACCCCAGCGGGACGATCGTGCCGCGCAGCGGGCCCTCGGTCACGACGAGCCGGCTCGGGCCCGTCCCGCTGCGCGCGGAACGGGGTGTGCGGGTGGGGGCCGTCTCCGGCTTGGCGGGTTCCGTGGCCACGGCTGCCGCCACGACGGGCACCTTGCGACGACGACGGTCCGTGATCCGCGTGCCGTACAGGTCGCGGCGCAGCACACCGATGGCGAAGAGCACGAGCACCCACAGCAGCGCCAGGTAGCCCAGCCGCAGCAGGGTGATCGTCAGCTCACTCATGTGCCGGCGTCACTCGTCCAGGTCCGGCTCGCCGCCTGTCCAGAACAGGATCCGGGTGCGCCCGATGGTCAGCGTGTTGCCGTCCAGCAGGGTCGCGGCCGGAACCTGGTGGCCCTCGACGAAGAGTCCGTTGGTGGATCCCATGTCCGTCGCGACCACGCCGTCGGACGTCACGCGGATCTCGAGGTGGCGCCGCGAGACGCCTGKGTCGTCGACGATGATGTCCGCMTCCGACCCGCGACCGATGACCGTGACCGGCCCGGTGAGGATGTAGCGCTGACCGTCGATGTCGACCAGCGGATGGCGGGCGCTGGGGGCCGAGCCGGCGCCGGCCGGCGCCACCGCCCCGCGCACCGTCGCGCTGTGCACCCGGAACCGTGCGGCCTCGAGCTCGGCGTCCTCGCTGAACGACACGGTCACCGGCCCGACGAACGCGTAGCGCTGGCTCGCCGCGTAGTCGGTGACGTTGTTGGCGAACTCGTCCGCCAACGCCTCCGCACCCCACGACTCCACCTGGTCGTAGTCGGCAGATGCCAGCTCGATCGTGAACTCGTTGGGGACGACAGTCCGGTCGCGCCCGACGACGGCTGCCCGGTCGTCCACCTCGCGCCGCAGCGCGCTGGAGAGGTCGAGCGGCTTGAGCTCGCTCTTGAAGGCCTTGGCGATGGCGTTGTTGACGACGCGCTCGACGCCGTTCTCGAACCTGTCGAGGATGCCCACAGCCACCTCCCCGTGCCTCTCGCGCGTCCACCTGCACGTGTCGTGCCGACGATCCGCCCTGATCGTATCCGTGACCCGTGGGTACGGGCCCGGATGCCGGGTGATGTGCGCGCGGCGTCCCCGCTGCCGCTCCTGCCGTCGCGGACCTTGGTTCCAGAGCTACCTCATCTCCGTGCTAATGTTCTGCGGCGCGCGCGAGTGGCGGAACGGCAGACGCGCTGGCTTCAGGTGCCAGTGTCCGAAAGGGCGTGGGGGTTCAAATCCCCCCTCGCGCACACGTGGGTAGGTCCGGAAGGAACTGCCTGAGCAGTGACGAAGCTCCCGGTCAGGGTTCTCTGACCGGGAGCTTCGTCGTTGGTGGACGTCGCGGTACCGCCCTCAGATCGCCGACCAGCCGCCGTCGGAGGCGAGCACGACACCGTTGACGTTGGTGCCGTCGTCGCTCAGCAGGAAGGTGATCGACGCGGCCACCTGCGCCGCCTGCGCCGGGGTCGGGATCACCACCTGCATCAGCGGCCCGAGCCGCCCCATGGCGATCTCGGAGGCGAACGAGGCTTCGATGTTCGTGATCGTGGCGCCGGGCGCGACCGCGTTGGTGCGGATGCCGAGCGGCCCGTACATCACGGCCGAGTTCTTGGTGACACCGACGATCGCGTGCTTCGACGCGGTGTACGCGACGCCGGCGGCCGAACCGCGCAGGCCCGCCTCGGAGGCGACGTGCACGACCGAGCCGGACCCGGCGGCGAGCATCAGGGGCACGATCGCCCGCGTGAGCCGCACGGTGCCGAGCACGTTGACCCGGAAGACGCGATCCCAGACCGCGTCCGTGACCTCGTGCACGGGCGTGAAGTCGTCCATGATCCCGGCGACGTTCGCCAAGCCGTGCACGGTGCCGCCGGTCGCGTCGACGATCCGGGCGACGTCGCCCTCGTCGCTGACGTCGCCGACCACCGTGACGATGTCGAGGTCCGGGTTCTCCGCCACGAGCTCCTCGAGGCGCGTGGAGCTGATGTCGCTGGCGATGACCCGGCCGCCCTCCCGGGCGACGCGGAGCGCGGTGGCGCGGCCGATCCCGGAGCCCGCGCCGGTGACGACGACGGTCCTGCCGGCGAACCGGGCCGGGACCACGACCTCGTCCCACTCGCCGGCGGTCGCAGAGCTGATGGCGTCCTTGATGTCAGACATGGTGCCCTTCCTTCTTCTCTTCTCGCGCGTGCCTCGCTCCCGATGCTGCTCGCGCTGCCCGCAGCCGGCGTAGGGCCTTTGGTCCGCACCGCCGCGGCGACGTCGCCTCGCAGATCCGACGGGACCTGGACAAACTGCCTGGTCCCGGCCCCTTTCCAGCGCCCCCCGCTCATCGGTACGGTCGGGCCACGCCTTCCGGACCCCCGGCATCGCGTGCCGTGGGATGTGTCGCCGAGAGGGGCGTGCCGTGACCGCACCGCAGAAGTTCGCCCGTCGGCTCTCCGGGGCGGTCGGCGTGCTGCTCGCCGTCCTGCTGGTCGCGTCGTGCGACGGCGGAGGGATCAGCCTCCCCACCCCGACGTTCACGGTGCCTACGCCCACGGTCACGATCCCGTCGCTGCCGACGCCGACCGTCACGATCCCGTCGCTGCCGACGCCCACGCTCCCGTCTCGGCCGACCCCGACCGCGACGCCGGAGCCGACCGCCACCGAGGAGCCCGCTCCGGTGCCGACGCCGACGGAGACGGCCGTCGCCCCCGTGCCGACCGTTGAGCCGACCGAGACCGCGGTCGCCCCGGAGCCCACGCCGACGCCCACACCGACTCCGACCCCCACGCCGACCCCCACGCCGACGCCGACTCCCACCCCCACCCCGACGAGCTCGCCGACTCCGTCGCCGTCCCCGTCGGTCGACGACGCGGCCGAGTCCGACACCGGCGGCACGCCGGCATGGGTCTGGTGGCTCGTCGCGCTGCTCGTCGTCGGTCTCGGTGTCGGGATCCCGCTGATCGTCCGAGCACGTCGACAGGCGTCGGCCTGACCGCCGCCGCAGGCGTCAGGTGCGGAACCGGCCCTCGTCGTCGAACCAGGCCGGTCGGACCTCGACCACCCACGCGGGGTCGATCGCGCCGTACACATGGGGAAACAGCTCGCCCGTGCCGCCGTCCTCCTCGACCACGGCGACACGGGCGCGCCTGATCGCCGACTCGTCGAGGACCAGCACGACGAGGTCGGCCGGGTCGTCGGCGTAGAAGGCCTCGGCGACGCGCGCAACCTGGTTCGGCCGGGAGGCGTGGACGAAGCCGACGTCGTCGAGGGTGCGGCCGCGGGTGGAGACGCGGTAGGAGCCGGCGCGCAGGGCTGCCTCCCACTCGTCGCGGTGAGCGAGGTGCAGGAGCTCGGTCGCGGCACCCTCGTCGACTCCCACGGTTGCGAGTATGCCGCCTGCTCATCTGCGACGATGCGGTGGTTCTGAGTCCCCTCGCCACCATGAGGTCCCGTGATCAGCGCCGCCGAGCTGTCCGCCATCCCGCTGTTCGCCGACCTCACGTCGGACCAGCTCGACTTCCTGGCCAGGGCCGTCGAGGACATCGCGCTGGTGCCCGGCGAGTACGCGGTGCACGAGGGCGACGAGCGCGCGCTGTTCGTCGTGGTCGAGGGTCGCGTCGAGCTCACCAAGGAGGTCAACGGCGTCGAGCGGGTGATCGGCCCGCGCGGCCCCGGCGAGCTGTACGGCGAGGTGCCGGTGATGCTCAGCATGGCGATGCCGGCCAGCTGCGTGGCGGTCGAGCCGTCGCGGATGCTCAAGGTGGACGTCGCGACGTTCTTCACGCTGGCGGGCATGGCTCCGCAGGTGGTCTCCACGGTGGGTGCCTTGGCCAAGGGGCGGATGGAGGGGCTCAAGGAGCTCGCGTCCGAGAAGCCCACGCCGGACGTGGTCGTGATCGGCCCCCTGGTCGACCCGCGGGTGCACGAGCTGCGGACGTTCCTGAACCGGAACCGCATCTCGTTCGACACGGTGAACGCGGACGGGACCGTGGTCGTGGAGCTGGCCGACGGCCGACGGCTGGTCGACCCGACCGTGCGGGCCGTCGCGCTCGCGGCGGGGCTGCCCGTCTTCCCGGTCCACGACGAGTACGACGTGGTGATCATCGGCGGTGGGCCCACCGGGCTGACGGCGGCCGTGAACGGCGCCGCCGAGGGGCTGCGCACGCTCGTCATCGAGAAGTTCGCCCCGGGCGGCCAGGCGGGCACCTCGACGCGGATCGAGAACTACACCGGGTTCCCGTTCGGGGTCTCGGGCGACGAGCTCGCGGCGAAGGCGATGCGCCAGGCCAAGCGGCTGGGCGCCGAGATCGTCGTCACCCGGGAGGTCGAGGCGGTCGACCCCGCGTCCCGCACCCTCACGCTCGACGGCGGCGCCCGGATCGGCGCCAAGGTCGTGCTGCTGACGTCGGGGGTCGAGTGGCGCCACGTCGAGCTCGAGGCCATCGACCGCTTCGTCGGCAAGGGCGTGTACTACGGAGCTGCACGCAGCGACTCGGGCCTCGCGCACGGCAAGGACGTCTTCATCATCGGCGCCGGCAACTCGGCGGGGCAGGCCGCGCTGTTCTTCTCACGGTTCTCACGGAGCGTGACGCTGGTGGTCCGGGGCGAGTCGCTCGCCGCGAGCATGTCGCAGTACCTGATCGACCAGATCGCCTCGAGCCGCCACATCACCGTCGAGACCAGGTCCGAGGTCGTCGGACTGCACGGGGGCGACTACCTCGAGCAGATCGACGTCGCCGACCGCCGGGCGGGCACGGTCGTCGAACGTGAGGCCGAGGTGCTGTTCGTGATGATCGGTGCCGACGCGGTCACGTCGTGGCTGCCCGCCGACGTGGCGCGCGACGACCACGGCTACGTGCTGACCGGCCCCGCGGCCCGCGTGTCGGGCGGCTGGTTGCACGAGCGGGAGCCGTTCGCGCTCGAGACGACGGTGCCGGGGATCTTCGCCGCCGGCGACGTGCGGTCGGGATCCGTGAAGCGGGTGGCGGCCGGGGTGGGTGAGGGTGGCATGGCGATCGCGTTCGTGCACCAGTTCCTCGCGCTCGGCACCTGAGTGTCAGTGGTCGCCTGCACGCTGGGCGCATGATCACTCTCTCGTGCTCCTGCGGATCTGCCGGCACCACCCGTCGGCACCCCATGCGCGGCCTGTCCGCCGACGAGCGGGCGGCGCTCATCCGTCAGGCGTTCTCGGTGAGCGGCGGCTTCCTCGCCCTCGAGGTCGACGCGTCGTGGCACCCGGGGTCCGACGAGCCGACGGAGTCCTGCGTGGTGCTCGCGGACCTTGACTCGCTCGACGCGTCGGCCGGGCTGGACGCGGACGGTGCCCGGGCGATCCGCGCTCTGCTCGAGATCGGGCACGTGGCAGGCCAGCCGATCCCGTCGCCGGTCGAGGTCGGGTCGGTGCGCTTCCGCGTCGCGCCGGCCGACGAGTTCGGGCCCGCCATGTCGTACGTGGTGACCGAGGGCACCGAGACCCTCCTCGAGGCGACCGTGCCGGTGCCGCACGAGAACCTCATGCCGGCACTTCTCGGCGTGCACCGCGAGCTCGGCGTCGAGGGGATCGTGCGGGTCGACGTGCTCGCCGCACGGCTCGGGCTGGCCGCGGCCGTGGCCCTCGACGCCCGGCACACCGCCGTCGCCTGACGAGACGCTCTCTGGGACTTCAGCCCTCCGCGAGCACCGTTCGGGTCCGCCATGCTGGCAGAGGCGCGAGGGCGTCGGACGGAGATCGCTCTCGGAGGTTCAGCATGGGCAAGGCGCACGACGCGCTCCTCGACGTCGGTCTGGTCAACTCCTGGCACCTCGTCGCCAAGGCCAAGGCCGCGGGCGTGGGTGCCGGCGTCTACCTCGCCCATCGCACCAAGGCGGCCTCTCGCGACTGGCGCGCGTCCGGCTGGACCGTCGCGGACGTCTCGCACGTGTCGAAGGCTCGACGGTTCCCCGTCGAGGACGCCGCGGACCAGGACGAGATGCTCCTCGACGCGATCATGTGGGCGAACGCCCGCTACGGCACGACCGTGTGGGCGACGATCCCGGGGCTCCCCGGCGACCTCTTCCCGGCCGAGGTCGCGCAGTGGGCGGCGGAGCGCGTCGTCGTCGGTTCGACCGCCGCGGCGTGAGCTCTCCTCACTGGCTGAGGTGGGCACGCGGTACCCCGGAGCAACTGTTCACCCGCGCTTTCGGTCCGCCGGGTGCGCCGCGGAGCCGATGTCATGAGATGCGCTCCCTCAGCCTGCCCCCGCGTCCGTTCGCGATCGCCGCTCTCGGCCTCGTCCTCGCGATGGGCCTGACCGGGTGCGGAGCCGGCGGGAAGGCGGATGCGAAGTCCACCACGGACCCGGCCACCGCGACCGTGGTCGGCGTCGTCGACGGGCACACCGTCAACGTGAAGCAGGGCGACGAGGCTCTCACCGTCCGGCTGGCCGGGCTGGAGTCGCCGGGCCCGGACGAGTGCCTCGGGGCAGAGTCCGCGGCCGCCCTGTCCGACCTCCTGCCTGCCGGGACCGAGGTGCGCCTCGAGACGGGCGACGCCGCGGGTGCCGACGGGGTCGTTGCCGCGGTCTACGCGGGAGACGTCCTGGTCAATGCCGAGCTCGCTCGGCTCGGGCTGAGCTTCGCCGTCGACGACACGGCGGGCGCGATCGCCAAGCAGGTCGTCAAGGCCCAGCAGGAAGCAATCACCGGAGCCGTCGGCCTGTTCGGCGCGGACGCGGCGTGCACGGTCCCTGCGCAGGTCGCCGCACTCGAGAAGGCCGGCGCGGAGGCGGCTGACGCGGCCGGAGCATTGGCCGCCGGTGTCGGTGTCGACGAGGTCGACCGGCGCGGGGCGGCCGTCACCGCAGCGGTCGCGGCCGGGACCGCGCTGGCGGCCGTGCTCGACGGGGACACGACGGCCCGGTTCCCCGCGGCCCTGGTCGCCGACCTGCGCGAACGTACCGTCACGGTCAACGAGAGCCTCGCCGGCGCGACCTCGACGGTCCAGCTGGTGCGGGCCTCGGAGGAGCAGCGCGTGGCGGCCGAGRCTGCTGCGGCCCAGGCGGCGGCCGACGAGGCCG